>JAIEOG010000167.1 GCA_019750655.1 bacterium | reverse complement strand
CGTGCCGTAGAGCTCTGAAAATCTTTCCTCGCCGTAAACCGCCTTCGCGCTCGCCACTAGCTTCGAGGGATCTTTCAGGTGGCGCGCCGCGCGGGGGTGCGCAAGCACACGCGCTTGCGGGCACGCCGCCGCTAGCGCCGCAGTACCGCCGGCGTGATCTAAATGCACATGCGTTACGACGATATAGTCGACAGCTTCGGGCCCAAGCCCGCGTTTGCGTAATGCTTCGAGGAATCGAGGCACAGCATGCGCCGTGTTCGTCTCCACAAAGGCGGCGCGGTTGCCTTCGACGAGCAAGAACGAGGCTGCGAAGTCATCAAAGCAATAACCGCAGTCGATGGTATCCAGGGAGCTCACTTCCTGTTCATAGCTTTTCGGGAGGGGCGGCGGCAAGCTCGGCGAGGTTTGTTTTATCAAAGGCCTTGAGCCAAGACTCGAAAGAGGCGCGCCAGACCTTATCTACGGGCGATCGCTTGCGATCAGAAGAAGCGAAAAAATCCTGCAGGAGTTCTGAAACGCTTAGAGTTTCCGGATCGCGCGCGAGAGCGTACTGCCCACCTTCGTCGCCTACGAGTACTTCGACGATCAGTTTGCGGTCCTGCAAAAACTCCACTATCCGACGGGCCGAAGCCGAATCGCTTCCGGCAAAATCTCGCAATCGCTCTAAACTAACCGCGCCGCTACCCTCGCGGTAGGTGCGCAAAAGCTCCACGAGCATCGCCAACAAGCCCCGCCCTTCGGACAATGCAGGCCCGCTTCCTACGGAGGCGCCGATGTCCCGCCCGTTCTGCACCAGGAAACTTACTTCGGCGCCGAGAATGACGACTACCCAGACGGCATAAATCCAAAAACCCACCAGGGGAACCACCGCTGCTTTGCCGTATGCGGAGTTAGTACCGATGGAAAAATAAAGGCCCATGAGCGCATTCACAAGACCCAGTGCCAAAGTCGAGAACAACGCGCCAACGAGCGCGGAGCGCCACCAGACTCGGCAAACCGGGACAAAGCGGTACATGCAGAAAAAGGCTCCGAGCGAAAGCAAGTAAGGAATCACGTGGTTCAAAAGAACATTCAGCACAGGAATATTTTCGAGAAAAAACCGCGTCATTGGGATGCGCGCTAGGATCAAGGGAATGGAAAACCCCGCAATGAGGACCAGCGGCGCAAGCACCGCTACCACGATAAAGTTGCGCGCTTTCTCGAGGAAGAGCCGCTCTCTTTCTGCGGACCAAATATAATTCAACATCGAGTCGATGTTATTAAAAGCCTGCAACCCCACCCAACCCAAAACCAGAATCGCAAATACACCAACCGATCCGCTCGAGCGCGTTAGATTCTCGAGATAGGAGTCTTTGAAATGCAGGATGTAATCGCGCAATCCCTCGCGGTGCATGGACGGAATGGTACTCAAAAAATTGTCGATAAAACGTTGGAGCGCATCTTGAACCATTCCAAACTGAGAGAAAAACGCGAAAATAAAAAAGGCGCCCGCGATAAGCGGCAAGAGAGAGAATAGCGTCAGGTAAGCAAGAGACTGTGCACGGACGTTCACATCGTCGCAAAGAAACTCGTGGTAGAGCATCCAGAACCAAAGGCGCACAGAGATCCATAAGCGAGCCCCACGGTTGTCACCGGGTTTCTGGCTCCGCCGCAAGTCGACGATCCGAGCACTCACATTGGAGAGTTTTTCTTTCCTGGCAGACACCTGGCTCTAGGCTCCTTCCCCTTCCTTATCGGCTGGAAACGGCACGCTATCAAGGCACTCTCTCAAAGATCCGATAGCGCTTTAACGATGGCGCGCCCCACTCGCACAACCCGTTGGACCGCAATCCCGAAGCGCTTGCTTGCGCCTTTGGCGCTCTGCGCCATTCTCTTCACCGTCTCGGCATCCACTTTTACATTGGCTTACCGTAACGATCTCTTGACGTACTGCGCCGAAAAACACCAGGCGACTGCCGTGAGCTTTCTCGTCGCTTTAGGGGCGCGCGCAACGGACGACGGGGTTGTCTATTCCGAGCCGGCTTTAGTCGAATACTTGCACTCGCTCGTTGGCGAACCCCCACCTCCCCGGCAAACACCCGAGATTACGTTGGCCCTTTTGCGTGCGGGGGCAAGCGCTTCCGACCATACCGAAGGCGGCTGGACCCCACTGATGATTTCAGCGGCTTCTGGACAGATCGCCATCACCAAAGCCTTGGTCAGCGCTGGCGCGGATATCGAAGCAGCCGGCATCGGAGAGGAACAGCTTCAAGGCCTCACGCCCCTGATGGCTGCCGCAATGCACGGGCAGACAGAAACGGTGGATTTCTTGCTCTCAAAAGGTGCGCGTATCGACCGCCGCAGCCGCGCAGGGCACACGGCTCTGTTCTTGGCTGCTTCGCGGGGCCACCTGGAAAGTGTGGATGCGCTGATTGCCGCTGGGGCTTCGGTTTCGGCGACTGCCGTGCGGGAGGCAGAAACGCAGGGCTACAAAGCGATTACAGAACATCTGCGCGCCTCACGTGCCGACCGCAGCACCGGACAACGCCGCCCGGCTAGGACACCGGAGGAGTAGCCTCGGCTACGCCGAGCTTCTTCACTTCTTGTTGGCGCTTCCACATCTGTGAATACTCACCGCCCTTGGCTAGCAGTTCGGCATGCCGCCCCCGCTCTACAATCCGCCCCTGATCCAGCACCAGGATCTCATCGGCGTCGATAATCGTCGATAGACGGTGAGCAATGACTAAGGTCGTTCGATCGCGGGACACTTCATTCAAAGAAGCTTGGATCTGTTTTTCCGTATGGGAGTCCAAAGCCGAAGTGGCTTCATCGAAGATGAGAATACGGGGGTTCTTGAGAATAGTGCGTGCAATCGCCACACGCTGCTTTTCCCCGCCGGAGAGTTTCAAACCGCGTTCCCCCACCATCGTTTGGTAGCCCTGCGGCAGCCGCATGACGAAATCGTGAATGCGCGCGTGCTTTGCCGCGGCAATCACTTCTTCGGGCGTCGCCGAAGGACGCCCGTAGTGGATGTTGTATTCAATGGTGTCATTAAAGAGCACCGTATCCTGCGGAACCACGCCGAAAGCCTGGCGCAAGGAGGCTTGCGTTACCGAATCGATCGGCAGGCCATCAATCTCCACGCTACCCGACGAGATTTCATAAAAGCGGAATAGGATTCGCGAGAGTGTCGATTTGCCGGCACCACTCGGCCCCACCACCGCGACGGTTTTGCCGGGCGGGATGGTGAAGCTGACGTCTTGCAGAATCTGCCGGTCTTTCTGGTAATAGAAATCGACGTGTTTAAACTCTACTTTGCCCGGGCCCAGCGGCAATGGGCTCGCGCCCGGCTTGTCCTGGACTTCCTCATGCAGAGACATGAGCTCGAACATTTTCTCCATGTCGATAAGCCCTTGCTTCATCTCGCGGTAGACAAATCCCAAGAAGTTCAGCGGTAAATAAAGCTGGATGAGGAAGGTGTTCACCATCACAAAATCCCCGACGGTGAGCGTGCCGTCAGCGACGCCTTGGGCTGCTAGCCACATGATCAGCACGAGCCCTATGCCGATGATAAAGCCTTGGCCGATGTTTAAGAGCGAAAGCGTGCCCTGGCTGATAACAGCAGCGCGTTCATAGCCCTCCAACGCGGCATCGAAGCGCCGAAACTCCAGCTCTTCGTTGCCGAAATATTTCACCGTCTCGTAGTTGAGCAGACTATCGACTGCTTTGGTGTTCGCTTCGGTGTCTTTTTCATTCATTGTGCGGCGGTAACGCACGCGCCAGTCGGTCACGCCCAAGGTGTAGGCGATGTAAATCACGATAGTGCCCAGAGCTACCAACGCGAAGTAGATATTGAAGTTGTAAAGCAGGATGCCCGTCACGAGGCTGATTTCGAGCAACGTCGGCAAAATGTTGAAGGCCATGAAGTTCAAAAAGAACTCAATGCCGGTCGTCCCGCGTTCAATTACACGAGAAAGCCCGCCGGTTTGTCTTTCGAGGTGAAAACGCAGCGAAAGCATGTGCAGGTGTTTGAAGGTCTGCAGGCCAATCAAACGCTGGGCGTGCTGTCCTACTTTGGAAAAAAGAAAATCGCGTACTTCGCCAAAGGCCTGGGCGAAAACCCGGGCCACGCCATAAGCGATAATCGCAAAGGCCGGCACGGCAACCAGTTGCGCCGGTCCACTCAGGCCATCGACGGCTTGCTTGTAAAGAAAGGGAACGTAAACGTTGATGAGCTTCGCGAAAAGCAAACACCCCAGCGCTAGCGACACACGCATCTTGAGATCGGGGCGGCCCGCCGGCCAAAGATACCGACTAAGAGTGCTAACTGTTTGCCATTGAGACCGGGGCTCAGAAGATGCCATCGGGACAGCCTAGCAAAACTCCCCCACACAGTCATCGCCGGGAGTCCAAAATGGGGGTATATTTTCCCCAAACGAGGAGCCCTCATGAGCCGTCTTTTGCTTGCTTTGTTTTTTCCTGCTTTGATGGTCTGCCAGCCTGCCATTGCCGGAACGGTGCTTACGGGCACCATTAGCGATAATGGTGTCGTCTTAAAGATGAAGCATTACTACCAGGGCGATTCCTTCCGAATGGAAAACCGGCACGCTGGCGCGGCTCAAGACGACCACTGGGCGGTCTACCGCGGAAAGACTCAAGATATCCTGCTCGCCTCGCCTTCCAAAAAATCCTATTTAGAAATCAAGCAAGCCGATCTCGAACGGCTTTCTGCGATTCTAGGCAGCTTCGCCAAGAAACCCGCTCAGCCCGCGGCGGACTCGGGACCCGTTACCTTCAAAGCACTGCCGGGAGTTCAAACGGTGGGCAAGTGGCAATGCACTCGCTACAATGTGCTATCGGCGGGTAAGACCATCGGCACACTCTGCAGTGTTCCCTACGCCACCGTTGGAGCCGACCCTAAGGACTTCCACTCCCTGGTTCTCGCGGGCAAATCCATCCAAGCCCTCAGCAAACTCGGTCAGGTGCGCATTCCCGTGAACACCGACTCGCTCGACAAAGCCTTGGAGCTTGGATTTCCCGTCGAATTTGTGGGTTTGGATGGCGACAAGCCTCGCTCCACCGTGACGATTGACACCGTCGTTCAGGAAAAAGTCAGCGAGAAGCTCTTCGCAGCTCCGACGGGTTTCCAGCGCAGCGATCTCACTGCATTACTGACCCAGGCCCTCGCTAAGCAGAAAAAATAACCACGCCTTGTGGTTCAAACTCGGCGTGCCATTGGTACTTAGCCGCCACCCAACGGAACGTCTTTTCGCTATAGAAAAACACGTGTGTCGGATCGCGCGGGTAATGCCATTCCCAAAACCCCTCCCAAGAGTCTTTTCGCTGGGTCATGACGCCTAAATGGCCGCCGGGCCGGATCAAGCCGTGGAGGCGATCAAATTCCTGACTTGGAAAATGGAAGTGTTCTGCCGTTTCTGAACACGTAACGAAATCGTAAGCCACCGAAAGCGCAGCCGCTTGCGGAAAGAAAAATGGATCAAAATGCTGCATGTGCATTCCCGCGCGCTCCAAAATGCGCGAGAGCACGGGCACCGGGCCGCAGCCAAAATCTAAGCCCTTGTTCCCAGGCGAAAGCCTGCGCAGCAACGGGACCGCCAAGCGCGATAAGAAGGCTTCATATTCTGGAGTGGCTTCGTTGTGGTGCTGCTCGTAACGCGCGCGTTCGTCGGCAGGCCCGAGCAAACAAGCGCTATCGAGGAAAACCCCGTCGCAAGTCGGGCAATGGAAATAAACGTTTGCGCCGCGCGTTCCAAAATGGCGCGCTTGCGTTGCGCAAAGCCGACAAACCTGCAGCAAGATCCCTCCTTGAGGGCCGGGAAATTATCAGCTAGCGTGACAAAAACAACCCATGAAACACTCTCTAACCTGCTTACTACTGCTGTTGTTCTCCTGGAACCTGGCGTGGGGAGGAACCAAAGTGCCCGATACTCGAACGCCCTTTGAAAAGGAATGTGCCAAGCTTGAAGGCAAGTATGCCGAGAAGGTTCGGCTACAGAAGCTCATCGAGCTCACTTGGGACTACGCACTGCGCGAATCGCCTGAGTTCGCTACTTACGTCGGAATTCAAGACTACGATACCTTCTGGACGGATCGCTCACTCGACGCCATTAGCCGCCGTAAAAAAGAACTCGATGCGCCGTGGAAGGTGCTCAAAACCATCCGTCGCGGAACGCTGTCTTCCGCCGATGCCCTGAATCTCGATCTGCTACTCCGCAAGTACGAACTCGATCGCGAAGGGCGCGAATTCCCAGAAGAGTATCTGCCGATTTCACAGATGTGGGGAGTGCACCAAGAAATCCCCCAGACCCTATCGCTCATGCGGCACGAAACCGCGGCGGATTACGGACGCATCCTCGCGCGTATGGAAGCCATTCCTGCGGCACTCGCGCAAGTAGAAATCCTTTTAGACAAGGGCTTGGAAGCCCAGGTGACCTACCCTCAGATTGCCATGCAGAAAGCGCTCAACCAGATCGAAGCGCTGGCTGCCGAGACAGAGGAAAAGAGCGCACTTCTCCAAGCGTTTCGCGAGATGCCCGCGAACCTCTCGGGCGAGCAGAAAGCATTGCTCAAAAGCCAAGCGGGCACGCTTTACGCAACGGCGGTAAAACCCGCTTTGGGTAGGCTTGCCGAAAAGGTGAAAGCCTATGCGGCGGCCTGCCGCACTGAAACAGCTTGGGCCGCGATGCCTGAAGGGCAGAAGTGGTACGCCTTCCGCGCTAAACAATCGACGACAACATCCCTGACTCCACAGGAAATCCATGACATCGGATTGAAAGAAGTCGCTCGCCTGACTTTGGAAATGGAAGCCGCCCAGAAAAAGACCGATTACCTAGGGCTCCCCGAAGGATTTGACGCGCACATTCGGATGAACCCGCGGTTTTATTTCACATCCGCTTCCGAGATGATCGAAAGCTACCGCGCGCTTTGCAAACGCATCGATGCGCAGCTGCCGCGTTTCTTTTTGCACCTACCGCAGCTTCCCTATGGCGTCGAGCCGGTGCCCGATTATTCCGCGCCCTCTCAGCCACCCGCGTATTACCAGCCGGGGTCTTTGGTTGGCGCACGCGCTGGGATGTTCTACGCGAACACCTATGATCTTTCGGCGCGGCCCAAATGGACCATGGAAGGCTTGGCAGCACACGAAGCCGTTCCGGGCCACCACCTGCAAATCGCATTAGCGCAAGAACTCCAAGGAGTGCCCGAATTCCGTAAGCACGAAATGTACACTGCCTACGTCGAAGGCTGGGGCCTTTACGCGGAAACGTTGGGCAAAGAAATGGGACTTTACCAAGATCCCTACTCGGAGTACGGCCGGCTCACCTATGAAATGTGGCGCAGCATCCGCCTCGTTGTCGACACGGGGATGCACTCGTTAGGGTGGTCGCGCGAACAAGCGCTGGAGTATTTCCGCAAGCACACGGGAAAATCGGATCTCGAAACGGAACAAGAGGTAGATCGCTACTTAGTATTTCCGGGACAAGCGCTCGCCTACAAGATTGGGCACCTGAAGCTTTTGGAATTGCGCGCAATTGCGCAAGGCGCCGAGGGTGAGAAGTTCGATATCCGCGTTTTTCACGACAAGGTTCTGCGCAATGGCGCCTTACCGCTAGATATCTTGGAAAAGCTGGTTACGGAACGCGAAAAGCCTCCAGCCAAGGCGCGAAATACGAAACGCCCGTCCCGAGCGCGGAACGGGTAAACAGCGCAATCCCCAGGCAAAGAGCCGGCAGCAACAAGTTCCACTGCAGAAGCTCGGTAACTAGGGAGATCCGCAGCAGGTAGCGCAACGCATACCCCGACTTACCCCGCAGGGTTTTACGCAAAGCTTTCAACTCCGGAACCGTCACTGCGAAAAAGCGGTGGAGATTGTAAAGCGTAATTGCCCAGAGCAATGTCGAAGCGCTGAGACGCGCAAGCAACGAGGGCCTGGCGGTGACGAGCAAAAGCGCACCTAGGAGCAGCGTCACCTGAAAGAGAACGACGGATAGCCCGATTGCCAACCCTTCCTTCACGCGCTTGCGGATGTATTCACGCGTAAAATCACGTGCTGATTTACGCATTTCCGCAACCATGCGGATCATCGAAAGGTATTCGTTACGGTAGAACCAGGCGTGCCGGGCGAGCAGGAACAGGGGCTTCATGCCCCTATTTTACTCGATTGCTACGAAGCGGATCTCTAAAATCTCCACATCGACATCCCCCTTGGGGGCACGGAAGGTCACGGTGTCTCCCACCTTGGCCTTGAGCAGAGCGCGGCCCAGTGGCGAAATCCAGCTGATTTTGCCAACTTTGCCATCCGTTTCGTCGATGCCGACGATGGAAAAGCTCTTTTCGCCTTCGCCGTCCCAATCCACACGCACCGTGGCACCGAAGCGCACGGTTTCCGAACGGATAGAGGTCGGGTCCACGACTTCAGCGATTTCAAGCCGCTTGGTTAGGAAACGAATGCGGCGATCGATTTCACGCAAGCGACGCTTGCCATAAATGTAGTCCGCGTTCTCGGAGCGGTCGCCATTGGACGCCGCCCAGGCCACGACTTCGGTCATTTTGGGCCGTTCTACATTCAGCAGGTTATGGAGCTCCGAACGCAGGCGTGCCTCGCCCTGCGGCGTCATGTAATTCTTGGTGCCCGTGGGCAGCGCAGGCGCCTCTTTCTCGGGACTATCGTCGTCGTCGTTTTCGTTTTCTTTTACGAACGCTTTGCTCACTTGCAGCTCCAGCGGCTCTCATAGCGGAAATACGCGGCGCGCACAACCCCGCGTTGTCGGGGGGCACCAGACACGCTAGGGTGGGGGCTGTGGGAAAGAAATTTCAGCATTGGATCCCCCGCACCCCGCGCCCGCCTGCCTCGCAGGCGGAATTGGCCAGCCTGCTGCTCGCTAACCGCAAGTTTGAACCGCTCGATAAACTCGAATACGGGGACCACGGGCTCACCGACGTCGTCCAAACGGTTTCTGAGGCCTTAGACGCCGGCAAACGAATAGCCCTCTACGCCGATTACGATGTCGACGGGACGATGAGCTGCGTGAGCTGGGTTTGGTTTCTCCGCGCGGCCGGCTACACCAACTTTGTAACCTACATCCCCTGCCGCTTCAAAGAGGGTTACGGTGTCAACCTGACGGCTGTCCAGCACCTGATTGAGAACGAAAAGGTCGATCTCATCATTACGATGGACACGGGTATCACGGCCAATGAAGAAGCCCGCTACTGCCGCGAACGCGGCGTGCAATTTATCTGCACCGATCACCACCAGATCCAGCGGGACAAGATGCCCGATTGCATCACCCTAAACCCCAAGATGCACCCGCACGAGGATTACCAAGACCTCTGCGGCTGCGGGATTACATTCGTGCTCTTGCGGCGGCTCGCGGAAAAGCACCCTGTCCCGCAAGAACTGTGGACAGATCTCCTAGCTCTGGCGGGAATGGCGACGATTTGCGATGTCGTGCCTCTGCGCCGCGTGAACCACCGACTCGCGCGTCTGGGCGTTTCTGCGCTATTGCGCTCTGAGCGTCCCGTTCTGGCCCGATTGCGGGAGGCGGCGAGCTTACAGGAAAAACTCGATGAGAAAGACGTTGGTTTTCGCCTAGGGCCGCGGATTAATGCTGTAGGGCGGCTCGGACACGCCGATCAGGTCGTCCAGGCTTTTATCGGAGAAGATCCCGAGCCCTTGATCCGTTACATGGGTGAGTGCAACGAGGAGCGCAAAAAAATCCAAGCGCGCATCGTACGTGAAGCGCTGCTCTTAGGTGCCGATCAACCTGACGTTCCCGTTCTTGTCCTCGGCGGCGATTGGCACCCCGGCGTAGTGGGAATTGCCGCGAGTCGCATTGCAGAAACCTTCTGGAAGCCCACCTGGCTATTTCAGCGCGGAGAGAAGCTCGCAAAGGGTTCGGCGCGCTCCATACCTGGCTTTGATGTCACGGCAGCCATGCAATCTTGCGGCAGCCTGTTTACGAAATTCGGCGGGCACACGGCTGCTGGCGGCTTTGCCTTTGACCCTGAAAAAGAAAACGCTATCCGCGAAGCACTCACAGCCTATGCCCTCGAGCAACGCAACCAGAAGCCCCAGCTTTGGCAGAGTTCCGCTCTTTACGATTGTGAGCTACCGACGGAACTTGCGACTTTAGAGCTAGCCGATGCCATTGAGAAATGGCGGCCCTATGGCAATTCCTTTGAAGAGCCGCGTTTCAAGATCACGGGCAAGATTTTCAGCACGCAATACTACAATGACAAGCAAACTGGGGAACGCAAACACACGGCAATTCTCGTTGGTGAAAATGTCCGTACGGCTCGCAAGATCCTTTTCTTCAATGAAGTCATCGAGGATGTCGCGCAGAAGGAAACGGCGACCTTCCTGGTAAGCGCCAAGAGAGACACCTTCCGGGGTACGGCTTCGCTTTCACTCTTGGGAATCGATTACGCTACGGGCGAGTAGATTTGCGTTTCGAAGGGCAGAAACCCGGCCGCGGGCCCAGCGCCGGGAACATTCGGCAGACTTGGGGGCGCCGCTCGTAAAGCACGCAAAGGCGGTTTTTATCGAGAACGACGCAATCTCCATTGGGCCTTTGTTCCAGAGTGAAAAGCCCCGTACGCACACGGAACGAACGCACCACTCCTTGGTCGATAAGCTTTTTGGCAATCTTCCGGACCGACCACCGCACCTCATCTGCCGTGATCAATTCCATGCGCTGCAGGTCCGCGACTGACACTTCCACGGGGAGCGTGCAGCACAAGCCATGGCAGCCCTGGCACATCGATTGTTTGTACCGCAGCCAAGTGGATGGCCTGCCTACGTCAACTTCACTCACAGTGCGCCCCTCCAAAAGGGCGAATTCTCCGCTAAAGCCTCTACATACTCCTGCACATCTTCCGCATGCTCTTTGGGGAGTTTTGAAAAAGGCACAATGTCCTTAGGCGGTACATAGCGAAAAGTAAAGTTCACGCGTCGGGTTTCAAACCCATCCACCGGGAAAACGAAGCGGTGCCCCGCCTTTTTATCCACGCGCTGCACCCGGTGGAAAAGCCGGTCTTTGAACTGTGGGCCCGCGAAAATCTGCAAGGAACAATCGTCGAGCCATTGCTGCATTACCACCTGGCTTGCATGGCCCTTTCCTCGACTTGCCACGAATTGGAAAAGTGCCCGCTCGCCGATGGAGATCGATGCGACGGGGCCGGGTTCGGCGTCTTTGTGTTCGCCCACGCGTGCATTGTCGACCATCTTACCGTCTTGGATGCGCCCCCCATACAGGTTCACCAAGCACGTATTGAGGTGCCAGCCTCGCGGAATGTAGGACGGCGGAAATTGCCGGTGCACGATCTTTTCCACCCTCCGCACGAGAACAGCGAGCGCCGGGGGAAAAGGCTCCGCAGCGACGCAACGATTCTGCGTCTTGCGCGGCGGATGGTAGTAACCCAAGCAAGCAAACTGCCAATTGCCCAACCAATATACGGGACGTAAAAGAGGGCGGTTCGCTACTCCTTCAGGGGCTGGGTGGTGTTTGGAGAAGCGTTTTTCCCAAATGGGCCGAAGCTTCGAAAGCCAACGCGTGACTTCGCTGCGCTCGGCGCGAGTGAGAAACTGCGGATCGTAATACAAGCCAGGCGGCCCCGAAGGTCGTCTCACGTCTACTCCCGCCGCTCCCGGTATTCGCAGTGCGCGTACACGACGTGAGAGTGGTGGACTTCGCGGAATCCGAGTTTTTTCAATACGGCATTCTGCAAAGATTCAATGCCCACTTCATGAAACTCGAGAATCGCGCGGCAGTCTAAACACACCACATGATCATGGTGCTCAGCGCGCTGGACTTCGTAGAGCGATTGCCCTTCCCGGTCGGTTAAGCTTTCGCGCAAAACGCCGGCATCGAGTAGCAGCCGCAGATTACGGTAAACCGTTGCAGGCCCAATTTCCGAATGTGCCTTGCGAACTTTCGCTACGAGTTCCGGCCCTGTGAAATGATCCGTCTGCCCTACGACGACACCGAATATTTTCCCGCGCGTTTGGCTGCGGTTTAACGATTGTGCGACTTGGTAGCGATCGAGCTTCTGCTCCAACTCCGTGCGCTCCGCTTCCGACAAAGGGCGCGCCTTGCGGGAGGCCCGAGGGCGCCCGCAGGGATAGGCTTTGGGAAGGCGGTTTAGACTCATGGCGCCAATTTGGCACAACCCCCGCCGCGCCGCCAGCCCTGTTTAAACTTGAGACTGATTCTCGTTTTTGCTAGGGTGGTTCCCATGAAGAAGGTAGCTCGTTGCTACGGCATCCAGGACGTTCCGGGGTTTTTCTTAGAAAGCTCTGATCCTTCTTGGTCTACCCTGCAGCTCCATCTCGGAGAGCAGGAAATGGAACTCACTCGAGAAGCGTTCTACTCCTTTGTAGGATCGCTCGCGAAGATTGCCGTCGACCTTCTTGAAAACGGAGCGGAGCCTCCTACGGTTCATTAGGTTTATGGTGCGGTTGGGTCTTTGCTTTCTTCTAATTCCTTCTATGGCGATAACGGCGGGTTCGCCGTTTGTCCGAGACATGGCCCGTTACTTGACTGGGAGCGGGAACGACGCGGAAAGCGTCGTGCGAAAGTACCGCGACAAACGCCCTAAAGTGCTTTGGGTCCCTCCCGAAAAACCGGCCATTGAAATCCCGGATGATTTTGAAACGCTCCGGCAGAAGTTAGGGCTCGATCTCAAAGCCTTTGCCCCCACCGGTATGAAGTGGGAGCGAAGCCCCGATCAGAAGTGGATGGGCCGGACGGTGCAGTCGATTGTGAAAGCCGGCCCACGCCGGATTTACCGCTCCCGCCCCGATGAAATGGGGGGCCTGAAGATTTCCATAGCGACCGTAAACGGGCAGGAAGTCGAAATAGCCGTTCAGCGTACGAACAGCGAAGACTGGGACTTCTTTGTCTATGGTGCCGACGGGAAAAGGCAGGGGTATTCGACTTTCCATACTTCGAAGGGCAACCCCGTGGAGGGCCCGGCGCCCTTGACGTGCTTGGCCTGCCATTACAACCGGGACCAAGGAAACTTCGAAAGGCGGCCGCTCTCCTACAGCCTCGCTTCGGCCGTGGTCAAGCCGTTTGTGCTCGCCCTTTCTGACCCCTCGCGGCTTGGCTTTCTAGCGTCCCAGCCTCAAGAATAAAACCCGAACAATAACGGTTTTGCTTCGGAGGTTCTCGATGTTTCGATGGGCTTTCTTGGTAGTACTGACCGGCTTTCTGGCTCTTAACCCTGCAACTGCCACCGCTAAATCCGACGCACTTTTTGTGCTCAGTGGTGGCTACAACTCTTGCAACAAATCTCAAACCGCAGTGAAGCCTTACGGCACTGGGGTCTATTTGCTGTATGACAAGACGGTGCAAAACTGGAAATCGCGCGCAAGCAAGATTTCCTACATCACGACTTGTTTCTACAAGGACGCTCCGCCGTCCGCGGAAATGGAGTACGTGCTACCCGACGGCACCGAACACAATGGAGACACCGGCGTTCTCCAAGATGAAATCGAAGCGTTTGTTAAAAAAGCGCCGGATACGAAGGTTTACCTGATCGGCCATTCTTACGGAGCTTGGGGTGGGATGTACCTCGTGGAGCACCTCAAACCCCAAGTCAAAATCGGGGGACTAATCACCATTGATCCCATCGGGCCTTCCTGTGATTCTTGGGGCGTTGTGTTTGGGAGTGATGATTGCCACAGGGCCCCCACGGATCGAGATAACCCGGCGATCGCAAAACGCGCCCCGGTTTGGATGAACTTCTACCAAGACGCGGATGACTGGCTAAACTCCTCCGAAATCCCCGAGGCCGAAAACCACTACATCGACTTTGGGTGGGGACCGCACGGCGATATCGACAGCGATCAGCGGGTTTGGGACGCGATTGAACAGAAACTCTCGCCTACGCTCTAAGGATTGACCTAAGCACCCTACCCCCCTAATAGTAGTGAAATAAGGGGGGTGGGGATGCGTCTTCTAATCGCGCTATGCGCTTTCATTTTTCTGGGGCAACCGGCATTTGCGGGGGCCATTGATGTCCAAAAGGTAGAAAAGCTGCTTACCACGACTGGTGTGCCGGGTTTTGTCCACGGTGCAGCCCACGACCTGAAACAATACGTTTTCACGTACCGAGAACCTAATGTGATGAACCACATGGAATTCTCCATGCTTGCTAAGAATCCGGCGATCGCGAAAGAATTCCAGAAACTCACACGCAACGATGAAGTGACCCTCTTTGGAAAATTTGCTCCGAATTCGAGCGCTCAAAAACACATCTTGGTCGAGAAGCTGGTAGTTACGCAGAAGTTCGTTCCAAAGTACCAAGTTCCGGCGCGTACACGCTCGGCACAATTGCCAGCAGAACTCACCGGCCGCACCGAACTCACCGGCGTCGTGCACGCCACTGCGGCAGGCGGAGAAGTGCTCGTAATCGAGTACAAAGACACCATCGTGCCCGTCCTTGTTTCGGACAAGAACCTGACCAAAGACTTGTACCGTGGAGATCGCATTCGGCTGCAGTACACGCTCCAAAGCAGCCCACGCGCACCGACTCATGTACGGCTAGATACTCAGGCAAAGACGCCCGTAGAAGTTCTCTCCAAAGTAGCCGACACGAACGGGAAAACGATGACGTATGTCGGTTCGTTAGTCTTGTTCCCCAAAATGCGTGAAACACGCGCGGACATGTACGGCGTGCAGGAACAGTTTCCAGATGGTTCGACTCTGAACCATATTTTTGCAGCCGACGAAGCCACGCGCCTAAAAGCGGAGAAGCTTTGGAATGCTGAAGCGAAATCCATCCGCGATGGGCGCAACTGCTTCATCAACCCGGCCGTCCAAGTCCGTGCGACTGGCGAAGCTGTGGTGGGTGACCAGAACGCGGCGGCAGTGCTCGTGCTCAACGGGCCGGACGATCTCGTCGTAGTTCCTTAAGGTTTATTCGAAACGCGGCTTGCGGCGCTCTTGAATGGCTCGCAGGCCCTCGCGCCCCTGTGCCGACGTTAAGCAACGAGCTTGGTGCGTGCAGTTGAAGGCTAAGTAGGGGCTGAGTGCATCCTTCCAAAGCTGTTCTTTCTTGATGAACTCCATACCCAACGGTGCGTTCTCGAGAAGCTCCTGGGCCAAAGAATTAGTTGCGCGCTCCAGCGCTTCGGGAGTCGCTTCACAGGCGGAAGCAGCTCCCCACTGAGCTAGATCGGCTCCCGTGTAGGTGCGCCCTAGAAGCCATAGCTCTTTGGCGCGCGCGGGGCCGAACAGGCCCTCGGACATCTTTAAAATCCCCATCCCCGGGCTCAAACCGATCTTCACGAAGTTGAACGCGACTTTGGCGCTGGCCAGAAGGGTCCGGAGGTCGGAGGCCAAGACCATGCCCAGCCCTCCCCCCGCCACGGCACCATTCACTTGGGCAATGGTGACTTGTTTCAGAGTGCGCAAGGTAAGGTAATTGGAATAAAGCTTTTTCAGGATCGCGCGAGCCTTAGCTTGCGGCAGACGCGCACAGGATTCTAAAAAAGCAAGATCTGCCCCGGCACAGAAAGCCTTCCCCCGCCCTGTAAAAATCACGACGCGAGACTTTTCTTTATGAAGCCGTTTGATAAGAGCGGCAAACCGCTCGGAGGTCTCTAGGTTGAAGGCATTGAGCTTTTCGGGGCGGTTAAAATACACCCGAGTAATATTTTCCCGAGTCTCGAAATAGAGCTCTGCATTCATGTCCTGAAATGTGTCGTACCGTGCCAAGTGGTGCTCCCCTAAATAAGGTATCCTAGAATCAGTTGTAAGACTTTCCAACCCCTTCGGAGGTTCAATGCTTCACCGCTTGGCGCTCTTGGGTGGTTTGTTGAGTGTAACGCTTCTAGCCGTTCCCGAACGGGGCCGCGACCTCCCTTTAGCCCCGGCTTCTTTCACCGTCGGTGGAAAGAAGGCGATTCCCATCGATTTCGATTCGGTCCACCTCGAATTAGAATTGGATCCGTCTAGTGGCACCGCCATCGGCCGGTGCTCTATTAGCTTTTACGCCAAGGAAACGGGTTACCCCCTAATGGATCTCGTTCCCTCGGTACGATCCGTTCGGCTAAACGGCGTGGATCTAGGAAGCCAGGGTTTACCCACCGTAACGGCTCCGCAAAACGCCACGCAGCTTCGCATGGTGAATGCCGAAGTGCAGGCCAACACCGGCGGCGATCTCGAAATCGAATTCACGCTCTCATCCAACGAAATCACTTTTTCCAACGGTGGTGTGCGCATGGTTTGGGCGATGTCGGATGTCGGTGCGGATCGAGGTTTTCTGGAGCGCTACGCATGCTCCAACCTAGAATTTGATCATTTCCCCATGGAAATGCAGGTATCGATAACAGGCCAAAGAACAGCCCACCAGATCTTCACGAACGGGCAGCTCGTCTTCACGGGCGTGGGTAGCTACTATGTCTACTTCCCCTACTACTTTACAACTTCATCTTTCTATTTTCACATTACGAACCGCCCTGTCTCCGTCAAAAAAGAAACCTGGCAGGGAAAACAAGCTCTCATCCCCATCACGGTATACGGCGGTACTAACGTTAATGTTGCGCAGGGCCTCAGCACTGCGAAGCGTGTTTTGGCGGAACTCGAATCCGATTATGGTCCTTACGCGCATAAAAGCCTGGTGGTTTACCTAACGCCGGATGGAGGCGGGATGGAGCACGCCGGAGCCACCATTACTTCGCTGGGTGCTTTGGGCCATGAAATCACCCACTCTTGGTTCGCCCGAGGAGTTATGCCCGCTGATGGAAACGCCGGCTGGATCGATGAGGCGATTGCTAGCTGGAGAGACAACGGATACCCGCGCGGCAACCCCTCCCTCCAGGGGAATATGTCGACGCTCTCCGGATTCGCCACTTACGCCCGCTCGACCCCCATGGCGGCTTACACGGCGGGAGCAAGCCTCATGAGCCGGTGGGATGGGTTGTTCTCGGGAGGCTTAAAACCCGTTTTGCGAGAGGTTTTTTCACAAGCGCAGAAAAACACCGTCTCCACCCCAAGCTTCCAAGCACTTCTCGAGCAGATTTCCGGAAAGTCCTTAGACGATTATTTCCGTCGGTATGTTTACGGAGGCATGCGCCAGGTAACGGCTTTGCAGCTCCCTGCTGAACCCTTTCCTCACGGGCAAACCCGCCACCCGCGCCCGTTTACTCGCGCCGAAATCCAAGCTCTGCGTTAGGCTGGCTCGCCTTCCCACGCGAGCTGGGGTAAGTTAGATGGATGCAGACGCACGGCAAATCTCCTGTGCCAGATTTCTCCAGCTTCGCCGAGTTCTATCCCTTCTACTTAAAGGAACATAGCCGCCGCGGCACCCGCGTGCTTCACTTTTACGGCACTGCATTCGGATTGTTCTTAGGACTCATCGCGCTCTACACCTTCAGACTAAGATTTGCGGTACTGGGAATCGTCGGCGCTTACGCGATGGCCTGGATCGGGCACTTCTTTATCGAGAAAAATCGCCCTGCAACTTTTCGCTACCCTCTCTATTCTTTTATGGGCGATTGGCGCCTGTTTTATGAAATTCTAATTGGGAAACAGCGCTTCTGAAAAAGATCCAAAGCCATTGTGAACGCTTGCAGACCCTCGACGAGCGAACTGCGACTTTACGCGTAGCCACTTTTCTCGCTTCGGCGACAGGCCTGCTCTTGCTCCACTTTGCCGGGCTACCGGCCTTTTTGCAGGCCATTCCGTTATTGGGGTTTATCTTTTTTGCTTTTCTCATCTGGCGCCAAGATCGGATCCGCCAGGTGCTGCGGCTCTTTCATAAGCGCCTTGAACTCGGCCGGCGCCAGAGGGCCTGCGCAGAGTTGGACTGGGGAAACATCCCCGCGCTGCCTCCCGTCTTAGTCGACAAACTCCCGCGGTATTTTTCAGACCTTGATCTTATTCAAGGCCATGCCGTTCTCCGCTTGGTAAACCAGACGGTATCCACACGCGGCTGGGCAAGGCTCCTTTCGTATTTTGACAGCAACGCCATTGACGCTAAAGAGATGCTCCGTCGGCAGAAAACTGTACAGGAGATGGCGCGCTTGCAGGTGCTTCGGCGGCGTTTCATGGTTACGGAAGCGCTTTGGGCCGGGCTTATTGAATCCGATCGTATCGAAGACCTCTTAGCGCGGCCGCTCCATACACCCCGCGCGCCCTGGTTTTTCGGGTTAGTCTTTGCGGCCCAAGCTGCGTTTCTTGGCCTATTCGCCTGGTTTGCACTAACCGCTGGCTCACCCTATTTCATGCTCGCCGGCATCGTGCTTTACCTCACTTACCGGCGCGCAAGCCGCGAAGTACGCTTGCTCGAGGCGTATGCGTACGGCATGTCCGTCGATGTTTCGTTGGGAAAATTTTCCGCCCTTGCGGAAGTAGCAGGGCGCATGAGCCGCGCGGGCGGCGAAAACCTACGCGCTTTGCTCGCCCCTTTTTCGGGGGAGCGCAACCCTCGCAGGATCCTCGCACTAACAGGGCGCGTCGTCGGATGCCTAGGTGTTCGGCAGAATTACATCCTGCACATGGCCGTGAATCTTCTTTTCCCATGGGACTTTTTCTGGACGTTAAGGCTCGAAAAGCTCCGACGGGAAATCCACGATCAAATGCCGACCTGGCTGAACACCCTCGCCGAAGTAGAAGTTTTTCTCTCGCTTGCAGAGTTCTGTGTGGCGCACCCCGATTATGTTTTCCCGGAGACAGCGGAGGCGAACGAGCCCGCGCTGCAAGCACAGGGTCTAGCGCACCCGCTTATTGAGGCATCAAAACGCGTGGGCAATGACCTCGTCCTCTCCAAGGAGCAACGCTGCTTGGTAATCACCGGATCTAATATGTCCGGTAAAAGCACTTTTTTGCGTTCAATAGGTGTGAATGTCCTACTAGCGCGGTCCGGGACTGTGGTTTGTGCGCGGCGCCTGCGTTTGGGCCCGTTGCAACTCGCCACGTCGTTGCGCTTGAATGATTCGCTCGAAGAGGGCCTGTCGTCCTTTTACGCCGAGGTTCGGCAGCTCAAGCGCATCCTCGAGCATGCCGAAGCGGGCAAGCCAGTGCTTTACCTAATCGACGAAGTCTTCCGCGGCACGAACAACCGCGAGCGCCTGATTGGTAGCCGCGCCTACATCCGGCGCCTTTCAGCCACGACGGCATTTGGGTTGGTGACAACACACGATCTTGAGCTCGCCCAGTTGGCCAGCGAAAACCCTGGCATCCATAACTTCCATTTCAAGGAAGACTTCGAAGGCGACGAGATGCGCTTCCACTACAAGCTCGCCCCCGGGCCCTGCCCGACAACAAACGCGTTGAAAGTCATGGAACTCGCCGGGCTGCCAACCAAGTAATTAGCGATTCGTGCAGACTTGATCTTTTGGGTGATCCGCCAGGAGTGAAAGGGTGCTTTTGGGCAACACCCAGAGCAAGGGGCTCAACCCCGCGCGCACGAGATCTTCATTCGCCTTTTCGGTGTAGGCGAAAAAGCGCCCGCTCGCGTCACCGGCACCTGCTTGGTTCATCTCCAAGAATTTGCTCTTCTCCTGGGCCCGGCTACAAACGAGATCTAGCTTCTTGAGATCCACCACTTTGATGTCCCTGAAACCCAGTGTGCGAAAATGCACCACACCCGTCAAAGGTTCGTACACGATGTGGAATTTCGAGAGCGAAGTCCCACCAACCGATTGAAGCGCCGCAAAAGCGTGATCGATGGGGTCCATCTTGGCCGGGTCGAAGTTTTCAATGAAAGTCGAACCCCGAATAAACCGAGCCTCGGATCCCTCGCCAAAGGGCAATGCATTCTGCGGATTCCATTGCTTCCAAGCGCTCAACATTTGCGTGTAAGGGCGGTTCGTGAGCGCCGCGGGACTTCCAGGACCTGCGTTCAACACCTCGAGCTTACCCTTGCCTTGATCGTCCGGTAGGTACTCAAAAGAAGCGCAATCGCCCCCCTTATCGCAAACCATGTAGTGGACAGTCGCGAAAACACGAGACAGCCGGAACTTCGAAGAGGCCTGGCGCACCTGTTCGGTAGTCTCGAACTGATCGAGTTGGTATTGGATCCATTCTAATTCGTTGACGGAGTCGCGCTGATCCAAGTCAGGCGCCTTCGTCTCGGGCAGCCACATGATTTCAACCACCAGCCCGGCTTCATTCATTCCGCCGAGGGGAAATTCGCGCCCGTGTTGATTGAATGTCAGGCTTCCAAAGCGCGACTTCCATTTTGCGGGCTGATCGTCTTTCCAATACTTCAGCCCCGTTTTTTCCATCCCACTGAGATTGGTGACGGCTGTTCCATGGCCCTGTCCCCAGTCGTAACTTTTTGCAACGAGATAGCCGGTTTCTTTAGAAAAACCTAGAGTCGAACAAGCGTCTGAAATGGCCGCGAGCGAGAAAATGACGGCAAACGCAGCTAAAATGAAATTCCCCGATTTCGGCATGTTACCCCTCCCCTGAACCCGGTCCGAGCAGAACCCTCGCGAAGAATGGCACACTGCTTGCTCAGTCGCAAGCTGGTGGGCATTTGCCCTTAACGAATCTTATTAGGAGGACTTTATGTCACGGATGTTAGTTACAGCCGCTACCGTTTTTGTTCTAGCGGCTTGCGGAAGAGAAATCACACAACGCTTGCAAGATCCCCAGCTGATGAAAACCTGGGAAAACACAGAAGCAGATGGGGGCGTTGTTCGCCTGCCGATGAAATCATTTATTAAATACTCCGGCGATGATTTCGAAGAAGTTTATACCTTCTACGAAAAGAGTGATCGTGCCGTGCCAGCTGCTGAACTGCGTTACTCGGGCACTTTCTTCTTACACGACAAGCAAGCCTCTGGTAACCGCGCTATCGACTTCGACTATCGGAAAGCCCAGTTGGTTGCGCTGACGGAAAAAGGCAGAAAGATCTTGGAAGGTTTGGACGTCTGCGGTTTCGAAACTTTCGAAATCAACAAGCCCAACGAGATTACTAATATCAAAAAAGGCTTAGACTGCCCGTTCCGCCAAGTGCCGACGAAGCAATTCGGTCTATACCGCATTGAAGACGGCAAGCTCCTCGTGGGCGATGGCTGGGGCTTTAAGTCGGTCGCAACAGCCGAAAAGGATCGGCCGAGCGATCTCGATCGCGACAACCCCTTGGTTGCTTCGCAACGCAACCTGTAGTTCCTAGTTCCCCCCAAAGGGCGTCTTGAATTTCCAGTCCCTGGAGACTCAAGGCGCCCTCCCCTGCTACTAAGGTTAAATTTAAATTTAACCTTAAATTTAACCTCAACCTTTTTTCTTAGGCCTCTTAGCAAGGGCAGGAACTTCATAGGCGCGATCGAAAAGCTTCTGGAGATGCATCGCATCCGTAGGTACGCCGTTCAGCCGTGCAGACCAGTGTAAGTGTGGCCCCGTTACTCGCCCTGTGGCTCCCGCCATTCCTAATTTGGCTCCCTGAGCAATTTCCTGCCCGGCAGCGACATCCAGGACGCTGAGATGCGCATAGCTAGTAAACACCCCCCCGCCGTGATCTAGCAGGACCATGTTTCCTGCGTAGAAGAAGTTTTTCGCTAGCAATACTTTCGCCGGGCCCGTCGAGTGAATGGGCGTTGTTTCGTTTGCCCGTAGATCGACGCCGAAGTGGGTGCTTTGGACCTCTCCATTGTAAGTGCGTTGGTTACCGAAAAGGCTCGTCACGATTCCCGAAGTAGGCCGCGCGAAGGCTGCAGTCCAAAGCGGCTGTGCGCCGCCCAGGGCATAAGCCGCATCGATTTCTTTTTTTTCTTCGGCGGCACGCGCTTGATCCTCGGGTGAAGGCCGGGTGATCTTGGGGCTTACCTTTAACTTATCGACTTTGAACTTCCCTTTAACGACTCGGTAGGAAAGTGCCTGAGTTTCCGCTGCAGAGGTTAGCTTGAGGGTTTTCTTGCCCTGCTTCTCATCCAGGGGAACGGCAATCACCGCACATTGTTTCGTGCCACAAGACCAAAAGACGGGCTTTTGGCCCGCCGGCGCATGCGCGACTTCGAAAGGCGCTTCCGTTTTGGGGCCGCGGAGAAGAAAGCCTTCTCCTTGGCGCACCTTAGACGGCCAAATATCCCAACCACCCGCCGCAAAAGCGGGAACACAGATGTAGAGCGCTAAGAAGAGGACCCGCATGGGTCCAGATGCTATCACGAAAGCGCAAGCTTCTGCTGACGCACCGACTCAGGAGGCCCTAGGCAAAGGTGGCAATAGATCCGAGCGAGCGTGAGCCCGTTGATCACGTACCCCAGAGAAATCGCTCCCGCCACCCACAAACTCGAACCCGCGCAATGGTGCAGGATCAAATCCTCGCCGATAAACGCAGGCGAAATCGGAAAACCTGCCACAAACAAGAAGCTCAGAAAGAGCACCAAGCTTGCAGTGGGGCGGGATTGCCGCAGCCCATAGAAATGGCTCGTGCCACTCGGGCCGTGTTCGGGCTCAAGGGAGCGCAAGACCAAACCACCCACCAACCACCCGGGAAACATGCCCGAAAGGTAAAGCACTACATCTCGCGGTGCTCCCGGATCATGGATCAGAACCACAAGCCCAGAAACAGCTGCACTAAAACCCACGGCATGCCACGCATGTTCAAACGAACGGCGTTCTACTAGACCACTCACAGAAGCGCCCAACATGACGGCGACTGTGACTATCTCGTACCAAAACGGAGACACGCCCCCTAGGAGATAGCGCAGCTGCAATAGCCCAACGAC
>JAIEOG010000171.1 GCA_019750655.1 bacterium | reverse complement strand
CGCCCACGCGAAGTGCGGCGAAGGTGAGCCGACGCCGAGTTGCAGCGGGGACAAATACGGGTGTCTCCCACTTCTGAGGGATCAAAGCCTGGCGCAACAGCGCCTCTTTCACTAGGTGCTGCTTCCAATCTCGGTAAAAAGATTCCTGCACATGCTGGAGGGTGCAGTTGCCGCATTTTTCGTAGTGCGGACATGGGGGAGGCTGGCGAAACCGCGAAGCCGACAGAACTTCTGCCACTTCACCGCGGACAATCCCCTGCGCATCGCGCCCCAAGCGTACGGTGAGACGATCTCCGGGCGCGGTGCGATCGACAAAGACAGGCCCCCGCGGCCCATTGGCCACACCATCGCCTAGAGGTCCGAGAAACTCGATTTCAATCTCTGTTCTCAACGCCCTTCCTCAAACGAATTTCCAATGGAGCAATGTGCGGGGAAAAGACGATACAGGGAAGCGGCAGACCGGAAGTATCGTCTCGAAATTTTCCATCGTGGTCTGGCAATCGGGCGCGGAAGTCGGAGCCCATGTGAGCAGTCAGCCAGTAGTCGATGTCACTCCGCTGGTTAGGTGCATCCCCTAACGGAAGATCCGTTCCGCGATTACGGCGTTCCCCGCGTGCGGCCGAACCGAATACGGCGAGAGGTTTTCCCCACTCGTCTACAACGGCTTGGATCCGGGAAGTCTCCGCAGCCGTAAGATCGCCCGTGAGCGTAGAAGAGATTTCATAAATCCGGTTTACTTCATCGTAAGGAGCTCCCCGACAGTAAGCGCACGCCATGGATACGAGTTGAAACGGGTGTTCCAGTGCTGTGGTCTGGGCGAGTTTGGGTTCGAGCACCATCGGCGGCAACCGGTTTTGCGGCAACGGCAACTGGATGACCGTTTCGCCATTGCGGTGCCATTCATTGCCTTGGGATACCCAGCCACGGTTCAAAAAAAGCAGCCCTAGCGGCTTACGAGGATCGGTGTCGCCCACCACAGGGACCAAGGCGTGCCCAAGGCTCGCGAGCGGCCCACGATCGGCGAGGTCTAATACCCACTCCCAGCAAGTAAGGGGATCGGCATGAGCCGGAATGGCTCGCGCCATCAAAAAAAGGGCTAGGAACAACCGAGGCATGCGCCTGGGTACCCCAATTAAAGGGCCCAAGCAATGCCGGGCGCTGCACCCTGCCTGATTATGCGTAAACCCACATAATTCCGATGGGTTCCGCCCGCCTATTTCTTCACAAAAATCAGCGATTCTAAGGGAATGCCAGGCCTTTGGAAAAAGCTGAGCGCCGCGCTCGTAGCGGCTGCCATTGCAGGCGCCGCAGGCTGCTCCCAGAGCAGTGACTACGAATTGCTTGCGGCTGCGAGCTCTGAAGACGTGCACCTCACAGCCGACTACCCCGCGGTCGCGATGATTTCGCTACCGGGCGTCGGCATTTGCACGGGGACGTTCATCTCACCCCGCGCCGTTTTGACAGCAGCACACTGCACCCTCGAGAGCGGGACGTACCGCGTATACGCTCCAGACGGTGGACACAACACCACCACACGTGTGGTGCTCGGTCCCGGCACCGTCGACGATCCACTGGACATCGCGGTATTGGTCTTCTCAAGCGACATCGTCTCTCCAAGCCATAGCGGGATTCTAGCTATCGGCTCCGAGCCGTCTGCCCGCGATGAAATTCGGCTGGTGGGGTACGGCTGTAGCTCGATTGAAACTCGCCGGGGCGCCGGCTTAAAGCGAACCGGGACGAACAGGCTTCAAAACATCGGCGACTATCTGGAATTGCTCTCGACCAATACCGCGCTCCGAAGCGCCCAGGGTAACTTTGTCCTCGGCCCGGAGAACCAGGCGGGTGCCTGTTTCGGCGATTCCGGGGGCCCCATGCTACAGGTGCAAGACGGCCGACTGAAAATCATCGGCGTAACTCACGCCGTCGGCAAACGCGATCAAGTCGTCCAATCGCGTTTCGCGAACTTGAACCGCAATGAAATTTTGGAGTTTCTACACACGACAGATACGAACTCCAGCTTAGGCATTTTCGATGGGTGCTGGAACGATGCCGATCCTGAAGCCTGCGAACCCGAGAGTGCGGGCGGGCTGATTTTCGGATTCCTGCGGCCTTGGATTATCTGGCTGTGGAGTCTTTTCCTTTAAACGGCAGACGCGGGAAAAAGGCCGGCGTCCGCCGTGCATATTCCGCATAACCCAGCCGCTTTGTAAGCGTTTCTTCCAACATCACCACTCCGGAAACACGGGTGAGAAAAAACGTCATCAGCCAAGGGCATGCGAAGAGCCATACGCCATAGGGCGAAGCCGCTGCTCCAAAGCAATAAAAGCCCCACCACACGCACGCATCGCCAAAATAGTTTGGGTGGCGAGTGAGTGCCCATAAGCCTGTATCGAGAATTTTTCCGGAGTTTTTCGGGTCGCGTTTGAAAGCCCGCAATTGGGCATCCCCCACCGCTTCGAAAACAAACCCAGTGAGCCAAAAAACAATTCCAGCAATGTCCCAAAGAGAAACGCCAGGGCGAGGCGAATGTGCTGCTAGGACCAAAGGCAGACCAATAAACCAAGCCAAAACCGCCTGAAGCCAAAAGACACTCCAAAGGCTGCTATAACCAAAACCTGCCCCTGCGCGCCGACGCATTTCCGCGTAGCGCGCATCTTCCCCCTTCCGGTGGTTGCGCTGGTGGATGTGCCAAGACAAACGCAATCCCCAGAGAGCCACGAGAGCAAACACGCCCCAGCTTCGAAAGCTCGGCTGTGGAGCGGCTAAGAGGTAAAAGCAGAAGAGGAAGACGTAAGATAGACCCCAGAATCTATCGACGATGCTGGCATCTCGAGTCCATAGGCTTAAGGGCCAAACCGCGGAGAAAAAGAGAATCGAAAAAACTAGTCCGGCAAGTAAGAGTGCCAAGGTTTCCATTTCTACCTTCGGCGCGGGCGTGCCTTTTGGGCGATTGAAGCAGTGAACCAATCGCCTTCCACGTGCGCTTCTAAGCGGCTCTCCTCGGTGTCTTCCAATGCGGCAAAGAAGTCGAGGCCCGTGTGGCGTTCCAACTCATCCACGCTCATAGAGAAAGCGGCGATTCCGCGTTCGGGATCGCAACGGTGGGGAAATAGAAAACCAATGGCCTGCTTGCCCTGTGGACCCTGTTTCAAGACGGCCTTGAAGAAAGCGCGCGGAATACAAATCGCACCATCTTCTTTGCTGCATTGATCGCTCGCAAGCGGGCCTGTCGTCACAAAAACTTCTTCGGAATTGCGAGTCCATTCGCGAACGGCATCTTCCAGCGCCAGCCAAATACCGCGGTTAAAACACCCCAGCTGAGGAGCTACATTGGTCATCAAGAAGGTATCTTTTTGCAAAGCGGCTGAACGGCGAAAATCTGCGCTGGGAGCCAAGTGGCCTCGTTCGTACTTTCCTTCAAACGCGCGGTAGGCGTCGTGCGTTGGGCAGCCAGGCACCTTCGCGTCGACAGAAAATCGGCCGCGGTAACGGGGCACCCCGCCCTGAAGATCTTGAGGGCGAAGGATGTACCCGACCCAGAGGGGAATATGACGGGACGAATCAAAAACGGCGGAATAGCCGTCGTACTCCAATAGGCGTTGCCCCGACGCTAAAAGCGGGCGTTCCAAAATGCGGGAGGACTGGGGAGCATCTAAGCGGTGCGAGGCGCAACCGACGATAAGAAGAATCCAGACCCAACGCCGCATTCTTTTCCCCCCAGATTAGTGAGCTTATCACAGTGCATCCGTTGACTCCCCGCATGAAAGAAGTGGCCTAATGGCGATAGAAAAGGCTCGCGCTATGCCGCAACCCGCTTAGAAATAAACGCGCGTTCCCGCTTGCAGCCCCTGGAAAGACCGAGATGGGTCGCCTGCCGTGGCTTCCAAGAAATAATCGACGTGGAGACGGACGAATTGAAAGTCTATAAAGCCCCCCGCTTCAAAACGATCCGTGGGAGCCGCCAACCCGCCAGCAGAGCGCGCAAACACGTGGCGGTAGAGCAAAAGCGCGCCCGCGGGTTTAGCGATGTAGAGCGTGAAGTTCGCCCCTAGGAGCGGATTCCAGCTACTGACCCCTCCGCGTAATTCATTGCGGATTCCACCCTGGACTGTCAGGTTCGTCGCCTGGTTGTGGTAACCAAAAAGCCGGAAGCAGCCCATCGCGAGCCAGCGCGTGTCGGTATTCGACGATTGGTACTGTGCCTCTACTCCGAACATATAGGCGTAACCAGCCGCCGTGAAATCCCAACCTTGATAGCCCCCGCCGGAGTCTAAGCGCCCCGTTTTATAGAGGGCCCCGACGTAAAACTCATAGGGGCTTGGACTATGCATCGCAAGCCAGAGGTCTTGCATCCGCATCTTGTCGCGCGTTTCCAGCCAGTCGGCGATGCTCCAGCGATTGCGCTGTTTGATCTCCTGCTTATTCTCTGGAACGGTGTCGGCGGCGAAAAGGCCGGTGGATATTAGCCCTGACAAAACCCAGATGCCCAAGCGCTTGTTCATCGAACCATGGTAATGCCAGACAGAAAACGCGGCAATGCGGAACGCAGGATGGCCGACACACATACCGCGCACCGGCCCAGCTCTTATAGAATCCCCTTGCTTACCAAGCCCTCGGCCATTAGACGGGTCAGGTGGAATTCCATGCGTGGCAAATCTTAGGGGCGGTAGGGCTGATCTTAGTCATCGCCGAAATTTTCATTCCGGGCTTCGTGCTCTTTCCTATCGGTTTAGCGGCCCTCGTGACGGCGACAGTGTCGGTGTGGCTGGAAGACTGGCGCGCAGTGCTCGCCGTCCTCGCTGCCGTCGAAATCGCGACTTTTTTCCTGTTTCGTCACTTTTTCCCGCGCCGCCCGTCTCAAGACACCGGCGTAGAAGGCATGATTGGCAAGGAGTGCGAAGTCATCGCCAGAATCGCTGGTAAGACTGCCGGCTATGTGAAACTTTTTGGCGACGAATGGGCAGCTCAATCTGAAAAAGGTGAAACCTTTGAAGTGGGTTCTCGCGTCGTGATCACTCGGTTGGAAGGCAATCGAGTGTGGGTAAGAGCCGTCTAGGCAAAGGAGCGGAAATGGAAGCGGGTTTGTTCTTATTGATCTTGTTGGTGGCCGCCGGGTTCTTCCTGGTTTCGATGGGAATCCGAGTCGTTCAACAGAGCGAGTGCGTGATCGTCGAGCGCCTCGGAAGTTACAACCGCACCCTGACGAACGGTTTGAACCTCATCATCCCGTTTATCGACCAGCCCCGCCGGACATACTGGGTGGTCAACAGCATCCCGCTCCCGACCTCTCGTTTGGATTTGCGTGAAACGGTGCTGGATGTCGAAAAACAAGCTGTGATCACGAAAGACAACGTTTCCATCGAGATCGATGCGATTCTTTACGTGCAGATCACCGACCCTGTGCGCGCCACTTACGAAATCGCGAATCTTCCTTTAGCGGTTTCTCAGCTCGCACAAACCTCCCTGCGTAACGTCATCGGCGAGATGGACTTGGACCACACTTTGGGTTCTCGGGATGTCATTAACGCCAAACTCAAAACGATTTTGGACGAAGCCACCGATAAATGGGGCACCAAAGTAAACCGCGTCGAATTGCGTAACATCACTCCGCCGCGCGAGATCCAAGTCGCGATGGAAAAGCAGATGCAAGCCGAGCGCGAACGCCGCGCTAAAGTCCTCGAAGCCGAAGGGGACAAACAAGCCCGCATCTCGCGTTCGGAAGGGGTTCGCCAAGAACAGATCAACCTTTCCGAAGGCCAGAAAGAAGCCCAGATTCGCCAAGCACAAGGGGAAGCCGCGGCGATTCGCCAGGTAGCTGAAGCCAAGAAAGAAGCACTCAACCTCATCCAGTCGGCACTCGGAAATCCCGACCTCACCACGCAGTACCTCGTGGCGACGAGCTATATTGAAGAGTTCGGACGCTTCGTTCAGAAGCCAGGCGATAAGGTTTTTGTGCCCTATGAAGCCAGCACAGCCCTCGGTGCTATCGGATCTATTCGCGAATTGCTCGCGGGAGAACCCTTACCCCCTCGCTCGAGTGGAAATACACCTCCCCGCGGCGTGAAACACAGCCGGCCAGAACCACAGGATCGCGTCTAGCAGACCGATCCTGAGATTGCCGTAAGAGCCCTTGCTCTGGGTGCTCGGGAGGAGTTTACTGCCCGAACGCTGAGGTTTGGGCATGACGCCGAGAAGTTATTTTCCCGCTGCCGCCGTCTGCGGGACCACCGTCTCCGCTATCGCTCTGATTTCGATTTTGGGATGGGTTTCTGGCGCTGTTTCACTGATCCAACTCGGCCCCCGTTTTCCTCCGGTTCCCCTGCTCTCTTCGTTGATGTGCCTTGCCCAAGGTTTCGCCTTGATGTCCTATTCCGTGGGCAAACCGCGCGTGATGCAAGCCCTCAACGCTTGGGCCATGGCGACTTCCTCGCTCATCTTGCTCGACTGGGTGTTCCCGAAAGACTTAGGAATCAACTCGCTCTTTGCGAGCCGCCTACCCATTGGCAACCTTCTCGTCCCAGTGGCCCCAAACACGGCGGTATGCCTGATCCTCTGTGGCCTAAGTCTCCTCTCGTTGCGTTTAAAGGCGAAGCACCCTTGGATAGCCGTCTGCTTGTCGCTGCTTCCTTGGATGGTAATTGCTCAAGGTATCGCCGGAGCCATGGGCTTCCTGCTCGACCTGCCACAAACTTATGTTTGGGTACAAACCGCGGGGATGTCTCCGCAGTCGCTCGTTTCTACCCTCATTTTAGCTCTCGGTGCTCTTAGCATCACTCACTTGCGCACCGGGGAAGCCACGCTCTCCGCCGCGCTATTCGCGGTACCGACGGGCGCTCTTCTGGTTACCTTTCTACTCTGGGTGGGAATTGATCGGCAGCAAAGACAACTCGTCGACAGCATTCTGTCGAATGAAACCCATGCCCTCGCAGCAAGGGTTCACGATACTATTACGCGTGCCTCTCAAGCCCTAGAACGCATGGCCTCGCGCTTCCAACGCACAACGCTTTACCAGAATCGCAAGCATTGGGAGACGGATGCTTCTTATTTCCTTAAACACTTTCAAGGCGTCCGCGCCGTTGCCTGGGTCGACTCGGGCAATCGACTGAGATGGGCGTACCCCCGAGGCGAGTTTGCCCCTTTCGAAGGCCTGGATCTTTCCCAAGACCCCAGAAGGCGCGTGGCCCTCCAAAAAGCTAGAGAGACCCTTCGGCCCACAGCGACGGGTGGCATTGACTTGCTCAGCCACGAGCGGGGCTTCGTAGTCTATTTCCCCATTTTCTCCGAGAGCAAATTCGGAGGGTTCGTTGCAGCGGCGTTCTCGTACGATAACCTGCTTGAGCGAGCGCTCCCCCCGAATGTCTTTCGCGATTACGCCTTGCGAATCGATGACGATCGGGAAGATATTTTTTCATCGCTTCCAGAGCAGGTCGATACTAGCAAACGCACCACGCAGACCGTGGAAACAGCTATTGTTGACCGACACTGGAAAATCACCCTAGCTCCCACTCGCCAGAAGCAGGCCGAACTTTTTTCAATGTTCCCCTTCGCCATGTTGCTGCTGGGGTTTGTGGGATCCCTGGTCACAAGCTTCTTGCTCTACTTCATCCTTAAGTCTGAGAGGCAACGAGCCAGTATTGAAGTGAGTGAAGATCGCTTCCGCGCTCTGATTGAAAGTGTCGGCGACTATGCGATCTTCATGTTGGATATCGAAGGTCGAGTAATGAACTGGAACGAAGGCGCTCAACGCACCACGGGGTATAGCGCTGAGGAAATCGTGGGCCAGGGCGTGAGACTGTTCTACCCAAAAGAATCCCGTAGCACCCCGCCACAAATCGAACTCCAGACCGCAGCCATCAACGGAAAGTACGAGGTCACGGCACTGCAAAGGCGTTCGGACGGAAGCGAATACTGGGCGCATATCATCCTCAGTGCCATTCGTGACAAGAATGGCGAGTTGAAAGGATTTTCTCGAGTAGTACGCGACATCACTCAGGTCCGGCGCGAAGAAGAGCGCATGCAGATCGCGCTCGAAGCCACAGGCATCGGCATCTGGGATTGGGACATCGTCAACCACCACGTCGAGTGGGATGCGCAGAGCTTTCGCCTTTACCACCTATCCGGAAACCAAGCGCCCCATACGGTCGAGGCATGGCAAGCACTCCTTCACCCACAAGACGCAGAAGGTGCCGTTGCCTCAATCCAAGAGAGCCTGCGCGAACGGCGAAATTTAGATATTGAATTCCGCATTCGGCCGCGGGGAGGTGTTGACCGCCATTTGCGCATGATCGCGCACGGGATTTACGATGCCGAAGGCAAACCACTCCGCATGCTAGGTGCGTGTCTGGACATCACAGAGTCCAAGCGCTTGCGCGAAGAGTTGCAGTACCGCATCCAGCAGCTCGAAGGGGCGAACGCGCGGTTCGAACTTCTCTCTGTCGGCACCAGCGTGGGGATCTGGGATTGGGAAAGCGCCTACAACGACCGCGGTTACTGGTCGCCAACTTTCTATGCCATCTTAGGCTACGAGAATCAGGAAATTGAAGCATCGGTGTCTTCTTTCAAAACACTCCTACACCCGGACGATGTCGTGCCGACCATGACGGCCGTGCAAACGCACCTCGCTAGCGCAGGCGGGCAACCTTTCTCTATTGAACACCGGATGCGGATGAAGTCTGGCGAGTACCGTTGGTTCCACGGCACGGGCGCAACGCTACGAGACAGCGCCGGCCGCGTCACCCGCATGGTCGGCTCTATCCACGACATTCATCAGCGAAAGATCCTCGAAGAGCGCCTGCTCCGCACGAACACCTCGCTCGACCAGATCATGCGTTCTTCGGGCCACATGCTGATCTCCACCGACCTGAATGGAACCATCCAGTATTTCAACCCAACAGCCGAGGCGAAACTCGGTTACCGTGCAGAAGAAGTCATAGGCAAAGCCACACCAGAACTCTTCCACGATCCGGGAGAAGTTAAAGCACGGATCGAAAAACTCCGTGAGGAAGGCGTTTCCCCTGCCTCATCGTTCGCCGCGCTCGTGGGCAGGGCTGATTTGGGAGGCACGGAGCAGAATGAATGGACACATATTCGTAAGGATGGCACGCGTTTCCCCGTGCTCCTAACTGTCACAGCTCTTTCAGGACCCGAAGGCAACCACTCAGGCTACTTGGGTACTGCTGTGGACCTTTCCGAAAAGAAAGCGCTCGAGAACGAGTTGCAAAAAGCTATCGAAGCTCGCTCTGTTTTCCTAGCGAACATGAGCCATGAAATCCGCACGCCTATGAACGGCGTCATCGGCATGACAAGCATGCTACTGCAATGCCAGCTCCCTCCCGAAGCAAAGGAGTATGCGCAAACGATCCGCAAGTCGGGCGAACTTCTCCTCAGCGTCGTCAATGACATCTTGGATATTTCCAAGATTGAAGCCGGTAAGCTGGTGATAGAAAAAACGCCCATGAGCATTCGCCAGGCGGTCGATCATGTCATCGATCTGTTCGGGGAAATGGCCGAACGCAAAGAGCTCACTCTTTGCAGCATCGTAAACGAAAAAGTGCCGTCCCTTATCCTTGGAGACTCAGTGCGCATTCAGCAGGTGCTCTCCAATTTAGTGAGCAATGCAATCAAGTTCACGACTCAAGGGGCGATTACCGTGCGAGTCAGCAGTGTGCGCAACAAAACGGGAGAAATCACGGTCAAGATCGAAGTGGCCGACACGGGCATCGGGATGCGCCCTGAGGTTGTCGCTCGTTTGTTCGAGCCCTTCTCTCAAGGCGACACCTCCACTACGCGCCGTTTTGGTGGCACAGGCCTAGGCCTTTCTATTTCTCGTCGACTAGTGACGCTTATGCTCGGAGAGATCCGCGTGGCCAGTGAAGAAGGGTTTGGCTCAACCTTCACTGTAACTTTGCCCTGCAGCGTAGCAAGTGGAGAGGCGGCGCGGCCACATTCCCTGCAGCGCGGAGGAAAAGCGGCAATCGTCTCGGCTAATGTGCACATGCGCCGCTCAGTGGGGGAGCTTCTCCAATCGATGCAGTTCGAGCACGACGCCTTCCCTGCTGAATCGCAGCTAATGGATGCACTTCGATCCGGCGTGGTCTATGACTGCTATATCTTCGATGGAATACCGAAGGAACACCCCAACCAGCTGGTAGCCAAGCCTTGCATCTACTTACTCACTCCCTCGGAAGCTTCCGAAACACTGCCTTACGCTGGAACGGTTTTACGCAAACCGCTAAAACAAACCCAGTTTGTGGATGCTGTCGGTACCGCCGTTGGTGTGCGCCGCCCGGAAGCCCCGCCTCCGAACGAAAATCGTCCGAGACAAATGGAGCGTTTGGTGAAGCCCAACGGCGATGCGCCCTATTGCCTCGTCGCAGAAGACAATGAAGTAAATCAGAAAGTCGTTGTTGCGATGCTTTCTAAACTCGGCATCCGCAGCCGTGTCGTTGCATCAGGAACGGCGGTGCTGCAAGCCTTGGAAGAAGATAAGTTCGATCTCGTTCTAATGGACTGCTTCATGCCCGAGATGGATGGGTACGAAGCGAGCAAACGCATTCGCCTACTTAAGGCTCCCGCAGCGCAGATTCCGATCGTTGCAGTTACTGCTAGCGCCACGACGGGCGATCGAGAAAAATGCCAACGCGCAGGAATGGATGATTACCTCGCTAAGCCCGTGCAGTTCATGGATTTGAAAAAGATGCTTACTCAGGTGCTATGCTTACGCACACTAAGCCCTGCGAGACCACAGGCCTCGCCCACTGTCGCGCTCAGCGCAAACTCCTAAGGAAACGGAAACTTAATGCATCTCTTGATTACCGGCGGGACTGGGTTCATTGGAAAGCCGCTCACTCAACAGCTCCGCAAAGAAGGGCACAAGATAACCCTGCTCTCCCGCACACCGGGCGCGGGCGGAGTGGAATGGACTGCGGGCCACGGCGCTCCTGACTTGTCGGGCATCGCACCCATCGATGGAGTGGTGCACTTAGCCGGAGAAGGCATCGCCGACAAAGCTTGGAGCCCTGAGCGCCGGCGCGAGATTTTGGACTCACGCACTCTCGGCGCTCGGGAAATCTCGCAGGCTTTGCAGAAACTTCCGACCAAGCCTGAGATTTTTCTGAGTGCGTCCGCAACCGGGTTCTATGGAGACCGCGGCGATACACCCCTGGATGAGACCAGTCCGCCGGGTTCAGGCTTTCTGTCCGAAGTGACACAAGCGTGGGAAGCCGCGACCGCTGAAGCGCCAGCGCGGCGAGTGGTCTCTTTGCGTTTTGGAATGGTTCTAGGAAGTCAGGGCGGCGCTCTTAAAGAACTACTGCGCGTTTTCCGCACCGGCCTGGGCGGCCCCGCAGGCTCCGGTAAACAGTGGGTGAGCTGGATCCACTTGGAGGATCTGATTCATCTCATTTCTTTCGCACTCCGATCTCACGAGGTGCGCGGCGTATTAAATGCGACAAGCCCACACCCCGTGCGCAATGAAGAACTCGCCCAAACCTTAGGTCACCTTTTGCACCGGCCTGCATTTTTGCGTGCTCCGGCGTGGGCACTCCGGGCGATGCTCGGCCCGCGCGCGGACTTGGTCCTGCAAAGCCAGAAGGTTTATCCCAAGCGGGCCACAGAGTTAGGCTTCACTTTCCGGTTCCCCGAGCTTCCGGTTGCGTTAACGCAAATCCTGAAGTTGGAGTAGTATCAGAATGTGAGGTTCGGGAGCTCCCAAAGCCGCCTTTTCACCACGATAGCGATCTCGCTAGGGCTGCATTTTGCTTGGCTTTTTTGGAATCCGACGCACCAACCCAACCCATCATCGGAAGCGCCCCCCATCGAACTCGATTGGAACCTTGCGCAAACGCCACCGCTTTCGCAGAAAAAATCCGAAGCGCCCCAGATTTTAGACAACCGCCTGGATAGCCTCGGCTTGAAGGACTTGGGCCTCGCCGCGATCACGCCGGACGATCTTCTCAGCACCTTTGAAGGCACGATTGGTTCTGATGATTTGAACTCTCCCAACGCTTCCGCTCTTTTGAGCGCGGAACACTATGCGCGATTGAGTTTTGTAGACCGTATCAACCAGCTGATTGGCCATCACTGGCGGCGGGACATCGATCACCAACTCTCGACTCTTTACCGCACGGGCCGCCGTCTAGAGCAGGAACAATCCGTAACGACGGTAATGGTGAATGTCGATCAGCGTGGCGTCGTTAAACGCGTTTTCCTCACGGCGAGCAGCGGAACGCCCTCTTTAGACGAAGCAGCCATCCAAGCTTTTCGCAGTGCTAGCCCCATCCCTAACCCCCCTCGCGAATTGATTCGCAGCGATGGTTTAGTGCCCATTCGTTGGACGTTTATCGTGCACGAAGGTGCGGCCGTGCAGGCGAACCATCTCCAAAATGACTCCGAAAACCAGAAAGCCGTCCGCTAATTTCCCGTAGAAGTTTTGGTCAAATGCGAAAAAGATCGGCAGCACCTTCTCCCTTTTCCGCCTCAAAAGCCCCTCAGAAAACCATCCACAAACCATTAAAATAATTGGTTTTTTATCCTATACGGTAGAGGTTTTAGTCGGTTGGCTAAAAGTTTGCACCCCTTATTAGCGTTCATTTCGGTTTTTAGGGGGTACGTCATGCGCAACACGGGGAAGTTCTTCTCGACTATTTTGTCTGCTTTAGCTCTCGCCACTGCACTCTCTAGTTGCAGCGTACGACGCAGCAACTCCGAAACTCAAAGCAGCGCGATAACGAAACTAAGCTGCACGGCAACGCCTTCCAAACAGCAAGTCGGCCATTTAGAAAATTTCTCAGTTCGAATCAACGCGATGGGTGGTGTGCCTCCCTACATGATCCCGGGAGTCGTTAGCACTTTCGCAAGCTTCACGGATCTTTCCAAAGCTTTTGATAACAGCGGCACTGGCGATAAGCTGGTGAACGACCCGGTTACCATTCTGGATTCCGAAGGCAATGGCGCTTATTGCAACTACGTCGTATCGGTACGCTCTATTTCATCGACCGCGAACAACAGCTTGTCTTGCGCCATTAACGCAATGCCTGCAGCACCAGATGTGAACCAAGATGTCGTGTTCACGTTACAAGGCTCGGGCGGCAGCTCTTACAATTTTCTCTACTTCTATCCGGACTCGTCGCAAGCCGTGAACCTCAACGCCTTGGCCAACGGGAACGCGACGGCCACCTTTAAGTACACTTCCGCAGGCGCCCGCAATGCATTCGCCGTCATGAGTAGCGGTGGTCAGCTAGCGGTTTGCTCCAAACAAGTGCCTGTGGGCGCGGCAACGGTTAGTTTAGCTGCGACACCTTCGACCACGGTTTCGGTGGGTCAAACACTCACCCTATCAGCGACTCCGGCTGGTTTCGCTCCGGACGCAACCCCGGTTTATACGTACACGGCACTTGAAGCAGGCGTCTCGGTCACGCAACCACAACCCGGTAGTTCGACAGCGACGGTGTCCGTCACCGACAACCAACCACACGCTTCGGTGAACGTCACCGTCACGGCAGCTGCAGCGAACGGCCAGAGCGCGAGCAAGACAATCCAGGTCACCTTCGCACAGTCTCTAAGCTGCACCGTCACTGCCCCAGCACGCATTGTCGCAAATCGCCCTGTGAATATCGGCGTCACCGCTGAGACGGGAGAAGAGATGCGCATCGAAGAGTTCCAAGGCGCCGAATTCTACAACGGCCTCGGGACCAATACGGTGATTGCCTTGTTCTCGGATGCCGGCCCCAAGACGATCAAGTTGAAAGCCCGTTCGACCAGTCGCGCAGTTTATTGCCACAACGGCACGTTCTCGGAAATGCCGGTAACTGTGGTGCGCCCGCTCAATTCGTGCAGCGTGCAAACGGATGCTAACCCATCTGTCTTCAACAACACGACTCGAGTGAACGCTATCATCCCAGCGGATGCGGGCCTTGGCCCATTCCGGATTCAATTGACTTCGAACGGATCTTATACAGAAACGTCGCCAGCTTCCGGCACACAAGTAGGCATTCGCTTCAACGAGCCAGGCACGTGGAATCTTAACGTCACCGTCACTGACACCAGCGACGGAATAACGGCCAGCTGCTCCACCACTCAGACCATCAACAGCATCAGTGGTTTGGAAGCACGCGTGTTCTCGTCAAACCTAAACAGCCCAGTCACCAACTCTTGGGATAACGTCCAGTCGTACCAAAAGTTCGTTGCAGCTAATATCAACGTGCCCGCCCGCGATTGGAACTTGGGCTTCCCGGGGGTGAATAACCTATTGGAAAACTTCGTCATCAACTTCCGCGGAAAGATCAATCTACCGTTGGCCGGAACCTACCGCTTCCGAACGGTGTCGGATGACGGCGTAATCTTGTTCATCGACAACAATCCGCTGATCAACAACCCGTATCTGCACGGGCCTTCTACGGATTATTCGAACAACATCGCGTTAACTGCCGGCAACCACGATATCAAAATCGTCTATGCCCAAGGCCCGCGCTACTACCTAGCGCTGACACTGGAATGGTTGCCACCGGGCCAAAGCATTTGGATGATTGTCCCGCCCGAGGCCTTCACACAGCCGACCACGCCCATGCCCTAACACTTGGCGGCGTGACTGCGGCTTCTTAAGCCTCGAAAATTCTCCCGAACGAGGAAGCCGTCTTTCCTCATTAATCGGAGAATATTATGAAGAAGACTGTGTTGCTGGGGCTTGCCCTGGTGTGCGCTAGCAGTTTCGCCATGCCTGCCCCGTTTAATGAAGTAATCAGTGAACTAAGCCGCAATAGCGACTACCTCGATTTTATCGACGGTGCGCGCTTCAACCAGCTGACCATCCAATCCGTCGCTCCGACGGTGAACTGGCAAACGGAATGCGGCCGCGATGCTGCCTCGAAATCCGCAACGGTTGTCGAAATCCGCGCCACGCAGACGTTCAACAACACGACGACAAAGAAGCACTTCGTGACGACGCAGTCGCCGCAAAACCTGCGCGCTTGCGACTGAATCCGTGCCCGCCCCTCCGGGGGCGGGTCCCTAAACAGCCTCATCCATACAGAACCTCAGATACCCCCTGGATTTCCTCTGCCGCAACGTGCTAGGACTTTAGATAGACCATGGGAGGGGAAATGATTCGTTCTGTAATTCTCGTCGTTTTATCACTGGCCCAATCGCTTCAAGCCGCGTCGAATACCGATATTTTTAGCAATGAGCTCCGGTGCTATACCACCGCGATGGATCTTCTGTATCCGACGGAGACCATTGAAACAGCGCTTGATGACAGCCTACTCAGAGACGAAAAATTTCAACGCTTATCCACTTCAGAGATGATCGAAACTCGTGCGTCGCACCTTCGACAAGCCCTGCGCGGCCGCACTTTGCTGGAAGAAAATGTCGTCGTTACAGTCGATCAACACCTTTTCGTGTTTTCTAAGGATGGCGCGTACAAAGGGGAGCTTCCACAAAAGCAGACCGGCGCTGCCTACCTACTCAAGCTCGATCGCGATCAGCAACAGCCGATCTATATTAAACTGAGCCGCCGGTTTCAGTCCTCGTCGATCGCCTTATCGGATACGCCGATGGGAAAATCTAACACTCCGATGGCACTTAAAGCGCTCAGCAAACCCGAGCACTTTTACCCGCTACTGGTCAGAGAAATTAACGAAACTCTAGTCCAAGTGCGAATGAAGCTTCGGCAAGGCGAAATCGAAGATGCCGACTATGAAAAGGCTCTTCGCGCGTGCATCAAAGTGAAGGATGACGAGCTCCACGAAGCCATCCTGAAAACCTTGCACATCATCACAACGTAAAAGAAATAAGAAATGCCCAGCGAGCTTTCGCTCACTGGGCATTTGCATTCGTGATTCTTCGTTTAACTCAGGACCTAATGGTTCTGAACCTTACGGGGAGTCACGTTATCCTCTTCATCTTCATCGATGTAGGAGGACGTCGGGCGCTCGTTCAGGGCACCCTCTTGCCTCGCTCGGTCTCCCGATTGAGGAATCTGGTTCTCACCGGCCATGCGGCCCCGCTCTTGATTGACGGTCTGGCTGCCTTGCCGTTTTTCGAAAGCATTCGGACCCTGCCCATTTTGTTGACCCTGTCGGTTGTCAGTATTCTCAAACTTCTGATTGCCTTGCTGTCCCATAAAATGATCCTTTCAGTTAGAGTCAGTAACAGCCCGAGAGATTGCAAAGGTAGCGCCAAAATTCCCGTGCTTAGCCGCGCAGCTGAGTGCGTCCCAAACGTTGCAGATCACTACTTAGCCATAGATGACGCGGCGAGAATGCAACGCTAGGATGCCTCCATGCACGTAACGGGAAAATGTCTTTGCGGGGCGATTGAGTATGAAGTGGTGCAAGCGCCTTTAGATGCGGCTTACTGCCATTGCCGGCAATGCACTTTATGGACGGGGGCCCCTGTCGTGGCGTGGGCCACTGCTCCTCGAAGCGCGTTCCGCCTCACCCAAGGGACACTGAAGTATTGCCAAGCTTCTTCCAAAGCACAGCGTGGTTTCTGCGGAGACTGCGGCACGGCCATCACTTTTGAGTACGTACCCGAATCGAACACTATCGATTTTACTCTGGCGAGCCTGAAAGACCCGGCGCAGATCGCGCCGCGCTACCATATTTGGACACAGAGCCAGATCCCTTGGTTTCAGACGAGCGATAAGCTGCCGCACTATTCCGATAGCGGACCTGACACTTGGACTTAGCGCGAAAAATCCGTCACGGGCGTTCCCGGAAACGGGGCCTCTGCGGGCAGCGAACTCGATTTACCAACATCCAGACACTCAGACACTAAGCTCGCAAGAAGGGAATAAAGCCGATTTCCCGTTGCGGCTTCGCGCTCGGCGAAAGTCTGTCTTACAGGGGCTGTATCCCAGCGCTCCACCACCAAGAAGAGCTGATTACCTTCGCGCTCTAGGAACATGCGGTGAGACAGACACCCTTCATGCTCGAGTGTGCCCAAGACCTCTTCTTGGCGGCTATTGATCTCGTCCAGCTTCTCTCGCAGCAAAGACTCTTTTCCAGCAACCACGGGGATTCGACGGATATTTCGCTCTCCAGACATAGCACGCTCACAGCTTAAATCCTGCATAGGCCCTTCCTGCTTCCCCGCAAATGCGGCTGCCGTTAATAATGCAATCGCCACGGTACTTCTCAAAAACTTCATAGCTGCGCCTCCCCCATTTCAATGGGAACGTAGGGCACCAAGGGCTTGGGCAAAATACGCATCTTCAACGCAAGCGCGCGCCGCTGCACATCGGCCTCTTCATAGTGGCTTGTCACCAGAACCGCCGTCCCATTCAAGGGAACCGAATCCACCAGCGAGAGTCCATTCTCGGCAGACTGCGCAAACTCATAATCAATCAAAATGGTGCGTTTACGCTGGTCGGCCTGTTGGGCAAATTCACGGTAGCTCTCCGGCGACGAAAGGTGGCGTACCGCGATTCCGTGTTGTGCGACTTCGGACATGCGCTGGCTCCAGACGTCGTGGATGCTGCTGTCGTCATCCACAACCACAATCTCTTGTCCCCGCTCCAATAAAAGCTGACTCGTGAACCAAGCCGGGGGGTGCGCGCTTTTTACCGAGAGCGTCACATGCGTACCTTTGCCTGGCTCCGACTGGATGTCTATCGTGCCACCGTGGCGGCGCAAGACATCAAACGCATGGTAAAGCCCTAGACCACTGCCCTGAGCTTTTCCCGCCGTATTGCCCATCTGTCCGGCCCGCACTAGCGTCTCTAAGGGCATGCCCTTGCCCGTATCCTCAATCCGAATGCGGTAGGCCTCTCCGGATTTTTCCAGGGACACACTCACCCGACCGGACCCTTCAATCGCTTCAAAGGCGTTGTCGATTAGGTTAGAGAGTGCGCGGCTGAACTCCACGCGATCTACCAGCCCAAAGGAAGCGTAAGGGCTCTTCGAGGTATTCAAATCGAGGACGACCCCTCGCCGATCGCTGTACTGCGCACGTTTCTCCGCAACGATGGACTCCAACAGTTCCGCCAAGAGGTGTGGCCGAAGCTCTCCTGCCTGAGAGGCGCTAGGTCCCGTACGAGACCCTGTGAGGTTGTTTGTAATATCGTTGATTCGATCGACAGCACCTTTGAGTAAACGGCGCAGAGGCTCTGAAAGTGTGTCAGCGCTATCCACTGTCATCTTCAAAGCCGTCAAAGGCGAACGAATATCGTGCGCCACCTGCGCTGCCACTTTTGAAATAGCCGCCTTACGAGTAGCTTCGCTCAGGCGAGACATGGCCTCGCCGATGAGATCCAACTCCTCCAACCGGAGGCGTCTAAATAGCACCGGTGCGCGCGAACGTTTACCGCCCACAAGATCGAGAATTGACTGCGACACCCAGCGTCCGAACAGCACGATCAGCGCCAGCAAGCCGCCTAAAGTGGCCACTAGCAGCACCCAAGCCGAAACCGGCACACTGGAAAAGACGGTTCCGCCAGCCAAACGTGCGTGCGCACTCTCTGGCACATAGGAAAGCCGGATCTGGTACGCGACGGATCCGAGCTCCTCATTGAAATAGATTTTCTCTTCGAGGTTTTTTACTTTTTCAGGGTTCGCCGAGCCGAAAGATCCATAGCCAAAGACCAGATTTCCGGCAGGATCGGAAATTTCGACGCGGATGTGTTGTTCCCGCCCGTGGCCTAAGAGCGCTTTGGTGCGCTCTGTAGCTTCAAAGAAGTTTCCGCTCAAGAGATCGTTCGTGAGACCAAGCTTCAATGCCGTCGCAACAAGGGCAACCTCTTGTTGGAAAGCTGATTCTCGAACACTGCGGTTCAAACCGCTGGAAATCTGCACGGCACCGATCACTAAAGAGAGCAGCGTCGCCAAGACCAAGGCAGCGAAGATCGCTCGTGCGGATGTTCGGATACGCTTCACGGCGCCCTCCACGAGACAGATGCGAGGTCTAAGTTCGAACTCGTAAGAATATGGTCTGCCGTTCCGCGTCCTGACTCTAGTTGGAGCTTTTCGGAAATCGCAAAGACCAGAGATGAATGCGCCACAGGAAGGTACCAGTTCTGCTGAGCATTCAGTCCGACAATACCCGAAATAAGCTCCATCTTTTTAGCAGCGCTCTCTTCGGACCAAGCTGCTTCCAACATCCCATCGATTTCCGCATTCCGCACACGTGCAAAGTTGTGCATAGACTTCGAATGAAAAAGAATCGACACCGCATCCAGATCCCGAACGGTCGTCCCGTACCCGAAAAAGATCGCGTCGTAATCGCCCGATTTAATATGATCGATAAACTCTGGCTTCGACAAGTAGCGCAACGAATACGGCAGACCTTCAAACAAAACACCCGCCAGAGGCGCGAGTTCTTGCTCTTTCAAAGTCACAATCTTCAGCGGCTTGGTCACCGCCTGCGAAGGAGTCAGGTCGGCGGCTTTCGCAGCACCTTCGGTCAGGCTCGCACGGCCCATAGAAAAAGAAGGCGACAACAAAGAAGCGCTTGCGGACCCTTTTTCCCAGTCTTCTAAAATCTTGCGGGTCGTCACTCCATGAGAAGCGAGTGTTTCAGCCACTCGCTTTCGCTTGGAGCTCTCGGCCATTTCCGCTCGCTGCGTATTGAGAGCCACGAAATAGCTACGTTCGTCTTTCATCACGAAAAGGTGCTTGGCCGCTCGGTTCACTCGCGCGACCTGTGGCAGGCTATACGAGCGCAGGATCTGCAGGCGCCCTTGTTGAAATTCTTTCTCTGCATCTTGGAACGCCAGCTGCTTTAGGACAAATGCCTGGCCATCACTGGCGCGGACCAGCTCTAACTCACTGGGCGCAGAACGCTTCACTTGAAAGCGCCCGGTAAAACACAGGGATGTGCCGCAAGGCTTGGAGATCGAAAATGCCGCTTCGCCCAGGATGTTTAGGAACCCAGGAATGGGCCGTTCCAGCTCAATCTGGACGTCTAAAGGAGCCAAGACCTTCGCGGCCTTCAAGTTGCTCGTGTAGAAAGATAGATAACCCTTCGAGATGTTCTTTTTCAGAGAATGCAGCACGTCGACGACATGCGAAGCGTTTAGTTCCGTACCATCGGAAAACCGCACTCCCGAACGCAAGTGAAACACCAGCGTCTTGCCTTGGTTGGATATCTTCCAACTCTCGGCGAGGTTTCCCGTCACCAAGCCTGAACGCTGTGTCTCCAAGAGGCGGTCGGCCACATGGAACAAAACCCAGGCCCCGATCGTATCGGTAACAGTAGCAGGGTTGAGTGAAATCGGAACGGCATCCACATTGATCGCAATGGGCGGTTTCAGAGGCGCCGCCCAGGCAGAGAACCCAGTTAACAAAATGCAAAGGTACTTCACAGATTCCCCTTCACTTCTGCTTGGGGACGCGGCTTCCAGAAAAAGCGAGCGCGCAAAGGTACCGGTGCCGGAATTGCGGTTTTCACCGGAAATGCCGCATTCATGCCGTCGTACCAAGCAGCAACCGCATGGCGCGTAGCGTGGAGCGCATCGATGCAATCGGAAAGCAATGCTGCAGAAACCTCTTCTCGCTGAAGAACGGCTTTTTTCCAAAGGTCCTTGTGATCTTCCGCAAGGTCGAGCAGGAAATGCTCTCGGAACGCCGACAAATCCACACCCGTGACCCGCTCCATTGCTTCGTAAGCGCGCACAGTACCCTGCTCTGCTTCAGGAGAAGCTTCAAAAAGCGAAAGCGAAACTAAGAGGCCGAGTGGCGAACGGCGCGCTAGGGAGTGCAAGTAGGTAACGAGTAAGAGAGTCGAAGTTTCTGGCTCGTGTTGAGCCATCTCGGACGGACTAAGCCCTAAGGCCATCGCCAAGCTTTTATAGTGATCGCGCTCGGAACGCTCCAGATCTTCAAGAATGGTACGCAACTCGCCTTGGGAGTTTTCAGCCGCTTCGCGCAGATACAAAGACGCTTGAGAAACAAACCAGACTTTTTCTAGGAGGTAGGGCAACGCGACTTCGGCCGATGCCTGTGCCTTTTCCATGAGAGGGTGGGTGCGGAGCAAGGGCTTCCACATCGCAACGAAACCCTCGATCGACTCGGTCGCTTGCGCAGAAGTTAGAACTTCGCTTCCGAGGAGCGGTCGATACAACCAGCCATTCGCGCGCGCTAGCTGTGTAAAACGGGCAAACTCTGCGGAATCGATCCCCCATTCCGGCCCGGGGGTCAGCGTTTGAAAAGCAATCTCACGGTACTTGCGGAACTGTTCCGCTTCGGAAGAGCTTAAGTACGCGCCCTGTTTTCCAAACACGACCGCCTCGCGGCCATCTGGAAAACGCAACAGGACATGGCGCTTAAGCAACTCCACGGCTACACCCCCAACCAGGAATTAGACGCAGTGTTCAAGCGCGCAAGCCGACTCGCCGGCTTCTTGCTTCGCTTCGTCGAGCGCCGCAAAAAGATCTGCGGCCGCTACGGGCGCTTTTTCTAGGGACTCAGTCGACACTTCCTTGAACCGATTTTCGTTATTCATTAGGATCTCCGGGGTACGGGTTTTTGCCACAAATCACAGGAAAAATCTAGATTCTCGTGAAACCAACCACTGTAAACCATGGAATTCTCAGAGAAAAAATCGACGAGCTCGTTGCGCGTTACTGCCCCGATCGGCTCAGTCGCATAGCTGATCTGGGCTGCGGGAACGGTATCTTGCTCACCGAGCTGTCCGGCAAACACCCGCAGGCCGAGGCCCACGGCTTCGACCCCGACGCGCAAGCCATCCAAAATGCCCGCAACCTGGCGAAAGAAAAAGGACTGCAGAAGCTCCGCTTCCACCATGAACCAGCAGAGAAAGCCGTAGCGCATGGGCCGTTCGATTTGGTGCTCAGCAACCTGGCCCTTTGCTATGCCCAACCCCAAGAAGCCTTTGTTCAGGGACTGCGCAAGGCCCTGGCGGCCGACGGAACGGCTATTGTTTGTGATTTCTGCCTTCCGGAGGGCCTTGATGCGCGGACGATGGCCGCCTGGAATTCCTTCCTGAAAGAGGCCATTTTGCTCCCGAACTCGACTCGAACGCCCCGGGCATGGCAAGAGCTTTGGGAGCAAAGCGGACTGGAGGTCTTGCACACCCAGGCTGAACCCACGCCTTTTGCCCGTACGCGCCCTACCGAGGAACAAGCCTACTGGGGCCCGAAACTCGCGCGCTGGGAAAAAGTTTTTGAAACCGCTTTTCATGGACTACCAAAACCTCCCGCTGCTTTTCCCACGGCCGTGTGGGTACTGCGGGCAAAGGCTTAGAGAGCA
>JAIEOG010000384.1 GCA_019750655.1 bacterium | reverse complement strand
GCCTGTTTTCTCTCGCGAGGGAGATGGCAGCTTCCAATTGCCTACGTTCTTTTGGGATGCCGTGGAACACGATCCGGCAATGGCCCAAGAGTTCGAACGCCGCGTGGAGTTGCGCGCGCGCCAGATTTTAGAAAATGAGAGTTCCGAAATGTGGAAGTCTCTGAAAGCAGCGGCTCACCAAGAAGGGGTCGCTCTCGGGTTAGAAGAAGGCAAGGTACAGCTGGAAGCGCTGGTGCAGACCTTGGAAGCCACGCGCGCAGTGTTGGCACAGGAGCGTGGAGAGCTTCTCCACCAGCACGAAAAAGAACTCTGTGCCTTGTTGAAGCACTTAGTGGACCGTTTTCTTCAGCCCATCAGCACCGAGCGCTTGAATGGTCTGCAAGCGTGGGTCGAGGAAAGCATGGGCGCTGCGACGAACCAGACGACGGTGCAAGTGGCTTTGTCTCCCAAGGTACACGCCGAAGTGGAAGGGCATCCAAGCTTGAAGGTTACGGGCTGGGCTTGGGTCGCAGATCCGTCACTGAAAGACGGCGATTTGCGCGTGGAGTTAGAGGGCGGCGGATTGAGTTTCTCGACTGAGGAGCAAGTTGGCCGCCTACAGCAGAAGTTAGATGAAATTTTGGGAACTCGAAAAGCATGAATACGGCTTTTGAAAATCTGAAGGAGTCGCTCAAAACAGACTCCTTCGTGCGTTTTTACGGCGAAGTCCGCCGTGTCAGCCGCGATTCTTTGCGCATTCATATGCCGGGAGCGCGCGTGGGCTCCTTGTGCCATGTGCAAAGCCAGTTGGGGCCAGTGGCGGTGGAAGTCGTCGCACTTAATCCCGAAGGCCATATCGCGATGCCGCTCGATGATCTCACGGGCGTGCAACTGGGCGATAAAGTCGTCTTGGCAGAAGAAACGGGCCATATTCCCGTGGGCGATGCACTTTTGGGATCCGTGGTGGATTCGACGATGCGCTCTTACGAAACGGGCGTCGTTTTGCCCTTGGCTGAGCGTGTGCCCTTGTATGGGTTGCCGCTCAACCCCATGGCGCGGGAGCCTATTTCGAAGCCTTTAGATCTTGGCGTGCGCGCCATCAATGCTTGCCTCACTTGCGGGATCGGGCAGCGTCTGGGTATTTTCGCTGGCTCCGGCGTGGGAAAAAGCGTGCTTCTGGGTATGTTGGCTCGTCATACATCGGCGGATGTCGTTGTGCTAGCACTCATCGGAGAGCGTGGCCGTGAGCTGAAGGATTTCTTGGAGCGCGAACTCGATGCAGATGCGCGTAAGAAAATGGTCGTCGTTGCAGAAACGGCTGACACTTCTTCGGTGCGCCGTGTGCGCGGAGCTTACGTAGCGACAGCCGTGGCGGAATACTTCCGTCGCAAAGGCCTACGCGTTTTGCTCTTGATGGATTCTTTGACCCGTTTTGCGATGGCGCAGAGAGAAATTGGCGGCAGCGCGGGCGAAGCCCCGACCTCCAAAGGCTACCCGGCCTCTGTGTTTAGCTCTCTCGCGAAGCTCGTGGAGCGCGCGGGCAACTGGGGCGATCAAGGCAGTATTACGGGCCTGTTTACGGTTTTGGTCGAAGGCGATGACTTGGAAGATCCAGTCGCAGATGCAGCGCGCGCGATTCTGGACGGCCACATTGTTCTATCGCGGCGGCTAGCTAACCGTGGGCACTACCCGGCTATTGATCTTCTTTCCAGCATCAGTCGTGTGATGGATCCGGTGGTGTCTGTGGAGCATCGCAAGGCTGCGCGGAAACTTAAAGAATTGTTAGCGCGGTACCAAGAGAACGAAGACGCGATTCAGTATCAAATGTACAACCGCGGCAGCGATCCCGAGATGGATCACTGCATCGAAATGTACCCGCGCATCACCGAATTTCTCAAGCAGGACCGGGAAGACCGAGCGATTTTCGCTAATACCCGAGATGGCTTGTTGGAACTGATGGGGTAAGCCATGCGCCGTTTTCGGTTTCGCCTGCAAAGGGCGCTGCAGTTTGCGTCCCTGCGGGAGAACCAAAAAAAGGCGCAGATAGCAAATGCCCTACAACGTATTCGGTTCCTAGATAAGTACCTAGTTCAGTTGGATTCGAAAGTGCTCGCTTGTTTGGAAGCTAGCCGGCGTGAGGTGAATACACTTTCCGCCCAAGCGCATCACCAAGCGATTGTGCCGGCTCTGGACGAGATTAAACGGGCCAAGGCTCTGCTGATAGAAGAGCGCGAAGCCTTAGCGCAGCGGCAAGCAGAGCTCATTCGGCTGGCACAGCGGCGCCGATCACTAGAATCGCTGAAAGAAAAACGGGTACAAGAGTTTAAGCAAGACACTAGTCGCCGAGAACAAAAGGCGATCGACAACGCCGCAAGTCTGGTGCGCGGCTGGCAGGGCGAAAAAGGGAGATAGATGGTCCGCTCGATTGCATTTTGGAGTTTCTGGATGGCGGTGCTCTTCGGCTTTTTGGCCTTTGAGATCACGCGCGATGGCACTGCCGATGCCTCCAGCTCCCCCGCACCGGCGGAGAAAACGGCGTCGCCGGAACAACAGCAACGAGAACGCTACCAGAAACGCGTTGAAGAGTTGGAAAAGCACGACACCAAGGCGGAGGTGGCTCCGGCAGCAGCCGCTAAAGCCGATCCCGATTTGGAAAAGCTCCAAGCCCAGCTTAAGGAGCGCACAGCGCAGCTGGATGCTCGAGAAGCCCAGCTTAAGGATCGTGAAGATGCTTTGAAGGACAAGGAAACAGCACTGAAAGCGCAGCTCGGAAAGTATGAGCAAGCGTTGGGAAAGCTGCGAGGCGAAGTGCAGTCCCAGGAAAAGGCGAAGCAAGACAAGGCCAGTTCCTTCCGCGAAGTTTACGAGAAGATGGAAGCCAAGAAAGCAGCCCGTATCCTCGATGATATGGACGCCGACATGGCTAGCCAGATTCTCGTCGGTTTGAAGCAACAGCAGGCAGCCGAGATCCTCTCCAAGATGGATCCGGAAAAGGCCCGCAAGATTACAAAAAGGTTTCTTAGTTCGGAGGTCAAAAAACGCTCTGAATAGTCAGCGCGTAGCAACTATCGAAAGGGGGTGAATATGCGATGTCGATTATTCACTCAATAGCTAATAACCCGGTAGTCCAGCAGCAACCAGGGCAATCGGGAGAGATGCTTGGGACAGAAGGCTTCGATTTTTTAAGTGCAATTCTGGGCCTCCAAGCAGATCAGCGTCCCGAGTGGTGGAAAGAACTGGGGGATTTTTCGAAAGAAAATCCCTCCCCGACTGATGCAAACCCGTTCGGCCCAGGTGCGGCTCTGCCGACAATTGCCGATGGAATGCTCGCGGGTCTCAAACTAGATGCACCTACACCACAGGCACCAGAAGCAGCGCTGCAAGCGCAGCTGAAAGTGGACGACGCCACCCTGCGTTCTGCAGTACGCACGGCTGAAGAAGTGACCAGCGCTGCGGTTGGGGGAAACCTCAATCTGCTCGCGGAACCACTTGAAGGAAAACAGTCGTACGAGCTGAAAGAGCTAGTGGATTCCGTGTGGGGCAAAGACCTACGTTCGATTCAGGTGGAGGAAAAGCCTGAGACGACCGTGGACACTACCCACCACGAAATCTTGAAAGCCATGCATATGCCGACTCAGGCCAAGCCTGAGCAGGTAGCAGCGCAGGAAGATCGCAGTGCGGGATTCGTAAAAGAATCTCTCGCTACGGTGACGGAACCCGTGGCTAAAGCGGACAAGAAAACCGATCGAGGCGAAGCCTTGATGGGGTTGGGGATGCCCGGAGAACGAGTCTTGGAAAAAGACTTAGCCTCCGTGGAAAAACCGGCAGAAACGTTCGCTACTCAGGCCAAGGCCGTTGCGTTACCTCAGGTCCGTCCCACACTGGACAGCTTAATCGCTCAAGGTGGCGGGAAGATGACCCTGGAGCTCGATCCACCAGAACTAGGCCGTTTGACGATTGAGGTCACAACCCGCGGTAAACACGTGGAGTTGTCGATCCAGTCGGACAACGATCAAGTCCGGGCGGCGTTGGAATCTGGTTTGCCAGATCTCCAGCAAGCGCTCCAGACCCAAGATCTTCAGCTCTCCCATGCCGAAGTGAAATCGGGGGGCGAGGCGTCTTTTGCTTCGTTCTCTTTTAATAAAAACAACGGGGGCCAGGATTCTCATTCCCAAGGCGGGCAGTTCTCTCAGCAGAATGGGGAAAGAGAAAACCAGTTCTCGCGTTTCGAGCCCAGTTTTCAAAACCAGACGGTGGCACGGAGCCGTCCGGACGGGCGATTGGATTTCCGTGTTTGAAACCAGGTGAATCATGAATGAGCTTACCGGCGCACTTCCAGCGCACTTAACGGAACGGCCTCAAGTCAGCGGTCCAAAAGACTCCATGGGTAAAGAGGAGTTTATGCAACTGTTGATGGCTCAGCTGAAGCATCAGGACCCCTTAAGCCCGATGGACCAGAAAGAGTTCTCGGCTCAGTTAGCGCAGTTTGCGTCGCTCGAAAAGCTGACGCAGATCGGCTCTGGGATCGAGAAACTGGAAAACGGGATGGGGGAGGAAGCCAAGCTGCAAGCCCTTGGGATGATCGGCAAACACGTCAAAGCCGCGGGAGCGGAAGTGACGATTGCCGAAGGCAAGCCGGTGGACATCGCCTTGAATACCGAAGGTGGTTTCCGCCCGTTAAAGGTCTCCCTCTATAGCGGAGACGGTAAGCTAGTTCGTGAGATGGATGTCGATCCTCGCACTACTGAGAAGTCACTCAAGTGGGACGGGAAATCGACGGATGGCGATGGCGTGCCGGATGGTATTTACCAGTTCCGTGTTTCAGGGCTGGGCCCAGATGGCAAAACCCGCAACATGGATTCCATGACAGCGGGCAAAGTCATCGGCGTGGAAATGAATGAGAAGCGCCCGATGCTGCTTCTCGAGACGCCGAATGGCCAGACGAAAGTCGAAGTCGCCAAAATCCAAAGCATCGGCACCGTGGATCCCGCCGCGGCACCGAAAGCCGAAGCGGCCAAACCAGAAGCTGCGAAACCTGAAGCCAAACCTGCCGTCACCGCGCTCGGGGAAAAACCCCAGCCACCGGCAGCTGCCGAAGCCCAAAAGCCTCAAGCCGATTCTCGGCCGATGGCTTGGGGAGCTCCGGTGGTGGAGAGCCCGCAAGGGTGGATGGAGTATAGACCATGAGTCCATCAGAACTCTTACGCATGGGAATAGGGCCTGTTGGCCCGCTCGAGCCGCGCCCGACGCCGGAGACACCCGCTTCTAAGAGTGGCGGAATCTCCGAGTTCGAACGGATCATGCGCGATCAGCAAGCGCCAGCGACGCAGGCGCCTGCATCGGGTCTAAAATTTTCTCAACACGCGGAAACGCGCATTAAGTCACGCGCGATTCCTTGGAACGAAGATCTCGAGCGCCGCGTAAGCAGCGGTCTGGATTCTGCCAAGGAAAAAGGAAGCCGCGAAACCTTGATTCTCGCCGGCGACGTCGCTGTGATTGCCAATGTGAAGTCTCGCACGGTGATTACCGCAATGGACGCGGCAAATTTGAAAGAGCGCATCTTCACGAATATCGATAGCGCCGTCATCGTCTAAAAATTTCGAGTTTTCTTTAACTTCCAAGGCTGGCCTGTGGTCCTCCATAGAAGCCTTGGTTAACCGCCAGTGGTTCGCAACACTGCTGGCAATTCTAGGAGGGTACCATGGGTGTAGTATCATCGATGTCTACCGCCATTTCTGGCTTAGAAGCCAATGGCGAAATGTTGAGTGTTATCTCCGATAACATCGTCAACGCGAATACCACGGGGTTCAAAAGCTCCCGTACTGAGTTCAACTCTCTGGTGGCGAGCGATTTGATGCAAGCCTCAGGGGGTGAGCAAATCGGGCAGGGGGCACGAGCCGCGGGTATCACCAGCCTGTTCACTCAAGGGTCGCTCACTCGCACCAACCGCGCGACCGATATGGCCATCAACGGTACTGGTTTCTTCGTCGTCAAAGGCGATAACGGCACGGCTTATACCCGTGACGGTTCCTTCCGTTTTGACAAAGACGGCTGGATGACGACGTTGAGCGGACACCGCGTCCAAGCTTACCGCGCTACTCCAGACGGTAAGATTGGCGGCCGTATGGAAGACGTCCGTCTCGACTTCAAAGCCATTCCCGCTAAAGCAACTGCCAAGGTCGATATGTTTGTGAACTTGGATGCGCGTATGCCGCCAGGAACTGCCTTGAATCTGGATTATCCAGAAGAGAGCAGCCAGTTCACCACGGCAATGCAGGTTTACGACTCTGTGGGTAATGCCCACTCCGTGAGCTTGTACTTCAATCGTACGACGGAAGCGAACTGGGAATGGTATGCCATGGTCGATGGCAGTGAGCTCAATGGAGGCACGAACGGTAAAGCCGAAGCGATCTCCAAAGGCACACTGACGTTTGATCAGACGGGCAAACTGATGTCCTCCGATCAACAGGTGCTGAATACTTCGTTCAGCGGCGGTGCGATTCCGGACCAAGCGCTTGAATTCAACTTTGGCGATCCGATCGACAAAGAAGGCACGGGCCAGAAGGGCACGACGCAGTACGGTTCCAACAACGTTACGTTCCGCAATACCCAAGATGGGTATTCGGCAGGTACATTGTCAGACACCATCGTCGACTCCGACGGCATCATCAGCGGTGTGTACTCGAACGGCGAGAACCGGCTCTTAGGCCAAATGGCAGTTGCGCGTTTTGATGCGACTGAAAAACTGGCCAAGGTCGGTAATAACCAGTTCATTGAAACTCCGCAATCGGGCCAGCCTTTGGCCGGCAAACCCAAGACGAACGGCCGTGGTGCCATCCAAACCCGCAGTTTGGAACACTCCAACGTCGACTTGGCGTCTGAGTTCGTGGAAATGATCCGCGCGCAACGTGGTTTCCAAGCGAGCGCGAAATCCATCACGAGCGCAGACCAGATGCTTGAAGAAGTGATCAATCTCCGCGGCAGATAATAAGCGGTAGGTTGGTATAAAATTTAAAAGGCTCCGGGGCGAAAGCCTCGGAGCCTCTTTTTTTAAAGCAGGTAAGTAACGCCGACGCCGATATGTTCGTGGCTGAGTTCTCCGCGGAAGCTCAAGAACTCAAAGAGATTCCAGAAAACCCCGAGGCCAGTGCGCACGTGCAATGTGCGAACCGCCCCAAACGACCCGCCCAATCCAGCAAGCCCGTAGAACGTCCAAAGATCATTCTTGCTCAAGTCCCAACGCAGGTGTGCGCCAATCGCTGCTGCCGTAAATGTGCCTGTGAAAACAGGGCCACCCCAGAATTCTACAAAGACTTGATCATTGAGGTCGTCGATAAAACCGTCATTGAGCACTTTGATCGCTGCTGCTGCATTGATCCCAAAGCCCGCCACTCCGCCGACGATGGACAGACCCGCGAGTCCGGAAAACTGAAACTGAACCGGGCTGGGTTTGCCTTTCCAAGGCAAGTCGCTATCGGCGACGCTTTTTGCGGGCGATGCCGGCATGGCAGGTGCTGCGTTCTTCACTGTCTTTGCGTTGAGGAGGGAAGAGCAGACGAGGATGCTAAAAACGAGTAATTTACGGTACATGAGCTTCTCCAAAGTTGCTTCGCATCAAAGTAGATTTCTAACTGTCGGTTGTCTAGCGTGTATTCTGACACAGGGCGCCTGGGCGCATTACCGCGCTTTCACGACGGTGTACCCGCCGGCGTATTCCGTGAAGGGGATGGAGTGGATTTCGCGTTTCGAATATTTTCACGCCTTCGACTACCCCACCAAAACACACCGTTTTACCGAGGAAGGCCATGCCTACCAAGTAAGCTGGGATGCGGCTGAGATGGTGCTAACGGTAGAAGGGCGCGGAGAGAAGCACCGCCTGGAATTTGCACCGCTCTTGGAATCGCTCAGGCCTCTTAACCCCGAAGCAGCACGGTCGCTTCCTCAGAACCGGCTCACATTGGAGTCGCGGCTCGCGCATTCGTCGGTGCGGGTGAATATCGAGGATATCGCTGCCGAATGGAGAGAAAAGAGCCCCGTCGTTTACCACCTCAAAGCCGAGGTGCTTTGGGGTCACTCAACTCGCCCACGGTCGTAAAGCAAAATCCCTTCTCTCGCAATGCGGGCAGGAGTAGCGCCGCCGCTTCTAAGCTTTCACTGCGAATTCCCGGGCCGTCATGCAAGAGCACAATCGATCCAGGCCGCACGCGTTGGAGTGCGGAAGCCGCGATTTCCGTCGGTGAGCGGCGGTGGTAATCGGGTGGGATGGGTTCGATGTCGTAGAGGACATTCTGCCGGGCGTTCCACCAGAGCCACAGCGTGTGGAATCCCCAGGGGGTTCCGAACGGCGCACGGAAAGGGATCGGGCCGGTGTAGCCAAGATTTCGAATGGCCGCATCGGTATCCTGAACTTCTGCGGCGATCTTAGAGAAACGCGCCATCGCGAGGTGTTCATGGTGCCAAGAATGGTTCCCCAACTCATGGCCCGCCCGGATCACGCGCTCGACGGTTGCCGGGTAAAGCGGGATGCGTTGCCCCACAAGGAAAAAAGTCGCGCGCACGCGGTGGCGGTCGAGAAGCGCTAGGAACTTTTCCGTGTAGGGAGGGTTTGGCCCGTCATCTAAGGTAAGGGCAATGCACGGAGAGTCCGTGCGCGATACGTTTACGCAAGCGCTAAGCGCCAGAATCCAAAACAAAGATCCCAGAATGGTGGCGGTGGTTCTCCGCATGATCCAACCCATAGCCTACTAGGAACTTATCTTCGACTTCCTGGCCCAGGTAATCAATGTTTACCGGAACCTCGCGTCGGCTGGGTTTGCTCAGCAAGGAGCAAAGACGCACGGAGGCCGGTTGTGCCGCTTTGATGCGATCGAGCAAGAATGCGAGCGTTCGCCCCGAATCCACGATCTCGTCCAAGACCAAAATATGCTGGCCGGCAGGTGGGGTTTCCATGTCCATGAGAAATCGGACGGTCCCGGAGCTTTTCGTGCCGGTGCCGTAGCTCGAGAGCCGCACAAAATCGAGCTTCACGGGCACGGTGAGTCTCCGTGTTAGGTCGGCTGCGAAATACAAAGCGCCCTTGAGGGTGACGACCACCGTGAGTGCTTCCCCGGGTCCTAGGATCTTCGAATAGTCCGCCGAGATCTGTTTGCCCAGGCGGTCGCAATGCGCCTCGATTTGCTGGGGGCTCAGAAAAGGGGACAGTGTGCTCATTTCTTCTTCCTCAATTGGCCAAAAGCCTTGTGGGAGGCAAGGAACTTCGCCACGGGTTTGCCTCCCTTTAAAAGCACAGAAAAATAGCCCTTCGCCATGAGATCTAGCAACCCAATATGCACTTGGACCTCGAGTCTGCGCTCGGGGGATGGCTCGATGAGGCGTTTCAGAAGGCTTAACCCGAATTCCCCTACATCTTGGGGGGGTATTTGGAGTAATTCTTCCAGGGTTTGGGAAGAAAGCCGGAAGGTGAAGTCGGCTTTGGTGCCTTCGCGTTCGACCGAGATTTTATCTCCCGTCCGGCGCAGCCAAGCTGGGTTGGAGCCCGCGATTTCTACGGCTATTTGTGCGGTGGCGCTTAGCGGGGAAAGGGCTTCTTGGCAGAAAGCGCTCTGGACGAATGTGTTTAGGCTCTGGATGGGGTCTGCCATCTCCAGGCTATAGCATGCGGCGGAAGGTCACTCAAATTACTGGGACTGTTTAAGGAGTTGCTCGTAGGTCTGCGGGGCCTGGTTGCTGACGGCCTTATTACCGCCGACTTCTTCAAACGCAGAAGCGGGCGGTTGGTTGATTTGCAGCAAGGACTTTGTGCCCGGCTGAATGGCAAACCGCGTCGGTTTCGGATTTACCAATCCGGGCACGCGGGACTTCACTTCGTCATAGGCCTTTTCGGCGATCGCGAGGTTTTGGTTGTAGCTATCGAGCTGCTGTTCGACCGTCTGGCTGCCTTCTTTCGGCGCACCATCGATATAATCGATGGTCATGCGTGCTTGGTCGTCTTTATCCGTATATTGCCAGTTCGCAGGAACGTCTTTGGCGCTGATGCCGGCGCGGTCCATGACCTCCAATTGAACGCGAGCGTCTCGTTGGAAGGAGTCTTCTTTTTGTGGGCCTTCGAAGGCCAAGCTTTCCGATTTGCCGTCATCGCTTTTTTGGTAGGTTGGGCCAATAGCATTGAAGGGCAGGGCAGCCACTTCCTTGCACTGGCCGATCATCCGCTGCATGTCCTTCTGCATTTCTTCTCGGACTTTGGGATCCTTTTCAGCGGCTAAGTACTGTTGTGCGGCGTTCGACCACTCATCGCAATTAGCCATACCTTCTGAAAGCTGGACGGATTCATCAAGGCTGCCGCGGCGGATAGAACGGTTCACACGGCGCTGGCTCAAGTTTGCAAGCGTCGAGGTCCATAAAGCTTTCGTCGCTTCATAAGCCGCTTGGCGCAGGAGTACGCCGTTACCCAGGGTTTGGGTGTCTTTCTCGTTGCCCTGACCGCGGGCGGCTTCAATGACCGTTTCTGCGGACTGTTCGCCGACTTTATCGATTTCTGGACGGGCTTCATCGCGCAATTCAAAGCGGTCGACTTTGCGTTTTTCTTCTTCGTCGTTGTTTTTCTTCTGGCCATTGGCCGGAGTCGTTGCCCCGGATTGGGCTGCCTGAGAATCAAAGACATCGCGTGTAGTGATTTTGAAGATAGAACGGAAGCGAATGCCTTTTTCGTTATCGTCTTTGTTGGTCTTGTCATCCTGCTTCGAGAGTTTTTGATCGAGCTGGAATGCTGTGCGCTCTAAAAGCGAGGAACCGCCCGCGGCACTTTCAGCACCGTGGGCAGAAACGAAGGCAAAAAGACGTTCGGATTTTTGTTTGTTCGGATCATTCGGATCCGTGCCTTGGACTTTGCGTTCGCTGTTGAATGAAAAATCGTGGTACGTCAGATCGCTCTGAAACGCCAAGCCGTCGTCTGCGTTGAAACGCGTTTTTCGGCCGCCCTGCACGATTTTGCCCGTAGGATCTTTGGCTTTCCCTTGGACGTTTTTGTCCTGCATGAATTTCGAAAACTGATCGATGAAACCCGCGCGGGCACGGTCTTCGGATTGGTCGGCATCCGCGGGCGAAGCCCAGACGGGGGCGCAAAACAGCGCCAGGGCTAATGTGCCCCAGGCTAAAAGGCCTTGTTTTTCCACCCCGAAAGCTCGCACGAGAGCCCTCCCTGCCTAGAATTAGAAGCAAGCCGAGTGCCTGTTTTCAGGGGGAATTCACCTATGATTTCAAGGGGGTATCTTGGCCTAACTGCCTAGGTTTAGCCCTTTTTTCGGGCCTTAGCCAGCTGCCGAAAACTTAGGCAGCCGGAAGGTGCCAATCTACTGTTCTTTTTGGACGAGCGTGCGGATCAAATCTACCGTCGGCGCGAAGAGCACTTGGCGGCCATTAATAAAGACCGATGGAGTGGAGTTGATGCCGAGTTGGGCGCCCAGAGCGATATCGCTGCGGGCGTTGCTTTGAGCGACGGGGTCCTTCAAGCAATCGTCGAATTCTTGTTTGGTGAAAATCGACTTCACGCCATCGTAGATTTTTTCTTGAGAGCTGGAGAGCTCACGGGCCGAGAGCTTGAAGAAGACGCGGTCATGGAAATCCCAGAACTTCCCTTTGCGGTTGGCGCAAAAACCTAGGTAGGCCAGCGCGCACGCATTGGCATGGATCGGCGCCTGCAGGAGCGAGTTACAGGACATATCCAGCGGGAAGTTTTTAAAGACGAGCTGCACGCGATCTTGCTCGGGGGCCAGCGCGGTCTGAAGAGCGAAGGCGCCCCGTTGGCAGTGCGGGCATTCGAAATCGCTAAACACCACCACGCGTACTTTGGCTTGAGGGTTGCCCCAGCTCGCATCCGTGCTGTTGAGAGGGATCTCTTTGCGGGGCATCAACGACCAAGTCTCGATAAAGCCCTTTTTGGATTGCTCGAGGTTCGCCGATTGCTCTGAGGAGATTTCACCGTCGATATAGCTCTTTAGGCTAAACCCAAACAGGCCTACGCAAACGATGACCGTCGCCCAAACGGCAGATGGGATCTTCGCGCGTTCCTGGTCGCGGAGAAAGCCGCGCCAGTTCCGCCGGCCCACTGGCGCCATCCAGTAATTGAAAGCGATATGGGCAAACGAGCAGAGATACGTAAACAGGCAAAAGAGACAAAAGCTCTTGAGGGCGAACGCTTGGACGCCAAATAGGTAAGCGTCGATGGCGAGTGCCAAAGCGCTGAGGCGAGCCATCCAAAGTTGCGCGCGGCCAAAAGTCGGAGAGCCGGGCCCCTGAAGGGTGCCCAGGATCAAGAGCGTCAGAAAATACAAAAACCCAAGCAACGCGAGCGGGATTCCAGCGATTTCCGAGTAGGTGCTAGATTGGACAACATTGCAATTGGCGTATTTGCCAAGCTCGCAGAAAGACGACCCACCTTGGATTCCCGATTTCAATCGGGTATGTTGCACGAGTAGGTAGAGGCTCGTCCCGACGCCAAGGAGGGCAGCCAATAACTGCAAGATGTAGGGCTTGAAGTTCCGATTATTCACGAGCGTGATTTTATGGCAAAGAAGGCCGAAAAGTCGAAAAAAAAGGAAGTCCAGGCCTGGGAGGTCGAGCTCGAGAAAATCGTTCACGAGCTGGCCAAAGGGCAGAAGCCACACCGCCTACCGGTGATTGTGGATATCTTCAAAGCGGCAGCCAAGCTTGCTCAAGAGAGCCCAGGGACGCTCAATCTCAAGATCACGGCGACGACGATCAAAGAGCTGCGCTTCTCCTTCAAAACTTTTTACGCCCACCGCAAGCGCTCGAAGATCACAATGTTCGGATCCGCACGGGTACCAGCGGATACGCCGCTTTATGCCTTTGCGAAAGACTTCGCGAAGGAAGCGGCTAAGCGCAAATACATGGTGATCACGGGCGGCGGCCCGGGGATTATGGCCGCGGGGAATGAAGGCGCTGAGGAAAAGGGCGGCTTTGGCCTCAATATCCGCCTGCCCTTCGAGCAGGAGCACAACCCGTTTATCGACAGTGAAAGCATGCTTATTCACTATAAGTATTTTTTCACACGCAAACTCTTCCTCGTGAAGGAAGCCAATGCGTTCGCCTTTTTTCCGGGTGGGTTTGGAACCTTCGACGAAGCTTTCGAGGTTCTCACGCTCTTGCAAACGGGCAAATCGAATCTTATTCCCGTGGTTCTGGTGGAGCCGAAAGGCTTCGGCTTCTGGACTGGCTTTACGAAGTTCATGTACGGCGATGTGTTGACTCGAGGGTTTATCTCCGAGGCCGACAAGAACCTTTACCGGATCTTCCACTCTTCGAAAGAAGCGTTGGATCATATTGATCACTTCTACAGCACATACCACTCGATGCGTTTTACACGCGAGTTTGCTGTGGTGCGTTTGAAAAAGACCCTCAAGCCAGCATTTTTGAAGAAGCTGAACGAGAAATTCGGGTTCTTGGTCAAAGGCAAGGGTGAGATGAAAATGAGCAAGGCTCTCCCGGAAGAGGGTAACGAGCCGGAACTCGCCGAATTGCCTCGGTTGATTTTCCCATTCGATCGCCGCGACTACGGCAATCTCCGGGCCTTCATCGACTTTATCAACGACGGCGCGGTATAATGACGTGGCATGGAAAGCCGCGTCGACTGCCAGCTCGGCAGTGATCTCCTCCCGTGGGAACGCGAGTATTTTTCGCGTTGGTTCACGGCATTTCCCCAACGCTCCACGGGCGCTGATACCCTTTGGCTTGTGGCTCGCGACTGGCGAGCGGCTCTTAAGCAGCTCCCCCGTCGGCCGTTGCGCGTTTTTGTTTCTGTCTTAGCCCTTCCTCCTAAAACCGGTTGGTTTGGTTTGCTACGGGCGTGGAACCCGCGTCCCGATCTCAACGTCACACTAGTCACGCACAGTAGTTTCGCATCGCGTTACTACCGAGAAATGGAAAAGGTTCCGGACGCTCGGTTAGTTGAAGTGCCTTTGCCGGGCCTTCTCGAAGAAGCGGCCCCTCGCCCCAAGGCGTTCACGGTGGGGTGCTTTAGTGGTCTCGCTTCTGACGCGAACATTGGATTGCTCACGAGCGTTGTTCACTATGTCTTCGAACGCAATCCCAGCATCCGTTTCCGGGTTTTTGGAACGGGAAAGCTGGATAAGCATCTCGATCGCGTCGCCAAGGATTTGGGCATTGGGTCTGTTTTCACTCGCGAAAACGCATTGCCGCAGGGAATTGACGTGTTGCTCAAGGTGGATCTCAAGGCAGAGCACTTTGTGCCCCTGCTTTGGTGTGCGGCCCGCGGCATTCCCGCGGTGGTGGCAGATTTTCCCGGGCTCGACCGTCTAGTTATCGACGGTCATGAAGGTTTTACGGTGCCCATGAACGAAACGAAGCCCATGGGGGAGCTCCTCTTGCGCATGGCGCAGAATCCCTCTCTAAGCGAGTCCTTGGGCATCCGTTGGCGCGAGAGCCTGGCAAAACGCTTTCCCCTGGATAAAAGCACGGAAGCGATTCAACGACTATTTTCCGTGACCCTAGCTAAAACTCCCGCGAGGGCTGCATGAAGCTCGGGTGGCGAAAAAGTTTTTTTCTCACCATTGTGGTAGCTGCGGCTGTGGCCGGGGCGACTTACCGCCGGTGGTTTCCGGATCTGGAGTGGCTCAAAATCCGCGAAGTTTCCATCGAGGTCCAAGAGCCTTTGAAAGAAGCAGAATTGCGCAAGCTGCTCCCGGCGCTGCTCGGGAAAAATCTTTTACTCGTGAGTGCCGACTCTCTAATTGAGCGTTGTTTGAAAAATCCTTGGGTGTCTTCGGTTGCGGTGAAAAAAGAATACCCCAATCGCCTCACGCTCATCGCCCAATCTAAGAAGGCAGTGGCGCTCAAACAAGAAAGCGGCAAACTAATTTATATCGACGATAAAGGCGAAGAGATCGACCGCTGGTCGGCGAGTAGGTTGCCTGGTTCGGATCTTCCTATCGTCGTCTATGAAACAGCGGAGACCGCGCGCGTTTGGAATTCCAAAGCGGTGTTGGATATTTTGTTGGGACTGCAAAAAGCGCTCGGAGAAAAACGCCCGATTTCCCAGCTCGTTCCGGTTGAGCCGCCGTACTTCAAAGTCTTTCTTGCTAAGCCAAAACTCGAACTCTTATTTAGCCGCCATACTTGGGAAGCGCAGCTGCCCTTCTTCCTTGACTTGGTGAGTCGGCCACCCCGCCGGATCGGCCAAGCTCACAAGATCAATTTGGTTTTTCCCAAAAAAGCTGTTGTCAGCCTACCCCTTTCAAACTAAGCTCAAGTCGAGAAGCAGACTGTTTCTCAAGCTTTCCTTTTTACGCAACAGCTTTATTTTTATTAATCGTTCAGGGACTCTCTTAGGGGGTAGGCATGAGTAGCCGTAAACCACTCCATGGTTCCGACATTCTCGTCGGAATTGATTTCGGCACGACTAAGATTTGCGTCGTTGTCGGTCAAGCAACCCCGGAAGGTCTACAAATTATCGGGATAGGCAAGCAGCCCTCCCACGGCATCCGAAAGGGTGTGGTGGTGAACATCCCGCAAACGGTCGAAGCAGTGAAGAAGGCCATCGAGACGGCCGAGCTCATGGCAGGCTGTGAGATCACGGCCGCTTACACCGGCATCGCCGGTGGGCACATCAAAGGTTTCAACAGCACCGGTGTGGTGGCGATTAAGAACCGCGAGGTTTCCGCCAACGATGTGGAGCGCGCTATCGATGCCGCGAAAGCCGTTGCTATCCCGCTGGACCGGGAAGTTATTCATGTAATTCCTCAAGAGTTTAAGGTGAACGATCAAGAGGGCGTGAAGGATCCCATCGGGATGTCCGGCGTGCGCCTCGAGTCGAGCGTCCACGTTGTGACGGGTGCGGTTTCGTCAGCACAGAACATTATCAAGTGCGCAAACCAAGCCGGTATCAATGTGAGTGACATCGTCTTGGAACCGCTCGCTTCTGCGGAAGCAGCACTTACCGAAGACGAAAAAGAATTAGGTGTGGCGGTAGTAGACATCGGCGGTGGCACGACGGATATCGCCATCTATGTCCGCGGCAGCGTCGTGCATACGGGCGTCATTGGGATGGGTGGAAATCACATCACCAACGATATCGCGGTGGGTCTACGGACCTCCATTCAGGACGCTGAGAACATTAAGATCCAAGCCGGTTGCGCCATGGCTTCGTTGCTGCAGGAAGACACGACGTTGGAAATCCCGGCGATGGGCCAGAAAAAGGGCCGGGAAGTACCTCGCTCGGTGCTGACGAAGATCATCGAGCCGCGTGTTGAAGAAATTTTCTCTCTTGTGGGACGTGAAATCGCCGCCAGTGGGTATAAACACCTGCTGTCTGCCGGTGTGGTTCTTACTGGCGGCGCATCTCTCTTGGAAGGGTCTACGGAGCTCGCCGAGTTTATCTTGGAAATGCCCGTACGCCGCGGCCATCCCCACAATGTCGGCGGTTTGTTGGATGTCGTCAGTTCTCCGGTCTACTCGACCGCGGTTGGTTTGATCCAGCATGGGATGAAGAACCGTTCCGAGGTTCGGTTCAAGATCCGAGATACCGACAATATCTACGCCAAAGTGGTTACTCGGATGAAGTCTTGGTTAGGAGAAGTTTTCTAAGAGCTTATCCAAATAAGGAGACTCGGAATGTTTGAAATCGTGGAGAAGGAAACAGTGCAAGGCGCAAAAATCAAAGTTATTGGGGTAGGCGGTGGTGGAACCAACGCAATCGCGACCATGATCTCGCTCGGCCTCAACGGCGTCGATTTTGTGGCGGCGAACACGGACAACCAGGCTTTGGCAACACACCCGGCTCCTTACCATATCCAATTGGGTAACGAGCTAACCAAGGGTTTGGGCGCAGGCGCTAACCCCGAAGTGGGTCGGCAAGCCGCCTTGGAAGACAGCGCCAAGATTGCAGAAATGCTTTACGGCGCGGACATGGTTTTCATCACGGCTGGCATGGGCGGCGGTACGGGCACGGGTGGTGCTCCGGTCATCGCGAACATTGCCAAAGAAGCCGGCGCTTTGACGGTGGGTGTGGTGACGAAGCCCTTCCACTTCGAAGGCAAACGCCGCAAGCGCAATGCTGACAAAGGGATTGAAGAGCTCAAGGCTGCAGTGGATACCCTGATTTGCATCCCCAACCAGCGCTTGCTGTATGTCGCGAACGAATCGACCACGATGCTGGATTGTTTCCGCAAGGCCGATGAAGTTCTCTACCAAGCGGTGAAAGGGATCTCGGACCTCATCAACATCCGCGGGCTTATCAACCTAGATTTCGCGGACGTTCGGGCAGTAATGGCCAACAAAGGCTTGGCACTCATGGGCACGGGCAGCGCTACCGGCGAAAACCGCGCTATCGAAGCGGCTCGCAAAGCGATTGCTTCGCCCTTGCTCGAGGATGTCTCGATTAACGGGGCTACGGGCATCATCATCAACATCACGGGCGGCGCAGATCTGACTCTCTTCGAAGTCAACGAAGCCAGCTCGTTGATCACGGAAGAAGCGGATGACGACGCCGAAATCATCTTCGGCTCAGTTATCGACGAGTCCTTGAAGGATGAGGTTCGCGTGACGGTGATTGCAACGGGCTTCAACCCGGTTGCAGCGAAGGATGTTTCCGAGGTTGAGCGTAAGGTGGAAACGGAATCGACGACGGTGCAAGTGCAAGTCGCCGCTGAAGTTCCTGTCGCGCAAAACCAGGCGGCTCCGGTGCAACGGAAAGAGACTCTTTCAACGGATCTGAAATCAGCTCGGCAGCTAGCGCGGGAAATCGGTAAGCGGTTCTTCGAAAGCGAAGAATACGACATCCCGACTTTCTTGCGGCGGCAGCACGACTAACGAGGCGCGGATGGTAAGCAAGCTTTTCAAGGTGGGGGCGCTCGCTCTGGTGTTTGCCGGAGGAGCTGCCCCTTTTGCTTTGGCAAAAGGATCGCATCAACAAGCGGGCCATCCCCAGGCTCGCGAGCTTGCACCTCTGACGAAGGCGCAAGAAGAGAATGATAACGCCGACGTCAAACGCATCCAGACAATGATGGATAACTTGGGGGGCTTACCCCTCAATGGCAATTCCATGAATTCGATGGATTCGGCGAAAACAGGTGAGCGAGCGACGCCACCGCGGGCGTTCTTGAATCCCTAGACGTTAGTCTCCCAAGTCATCCCAGCTATAACCTTCGTGGCTGCCTTCAGCTAGCGTCACGACCAGTTCTACACGGCGATTGCGCGCGCGGCCTTGAGGGGTGGCATTGTCTGCAACGGGGCGAGAGTCACCGTAGCCGGACAAGGAAATCCGAGTCGATGGAAACCCGACTCCCTGCTTGAAAAACTGCACTACATTGAAAGCGCGGGAAACAGAGAGCTGCCAATTGGCGGCGTCGGACAAGAAGGGCGCAGTATCGGAGTGGCCTTCTACTTGGACGGTGCTGTTGCCTTTCGCTAGCCGCTTACCGACCGCATAAAGGAAAGGGATGTTGTCCCTTTTAATCTTGTCACTTCCTGGCTTGAAAAGCAGGTATTCGCCGAGCCGGATGCGGTAGCCTTTGTCCGTTTTGATGACTTCCAACGAGCCGGGGCTCAAGGCCAAGCCTGTTGTGGCGCGGAACAAGCCTCGCAGCTGTTGTGCCACCCGATCCATCTGCGCATCATTCTCAAATTTAGATAACCGCCCTTGGTCTTCTGGTGGGGCAGAGCCGGTAACCCCTTTTTCTGCCGTGGCATCGTAAGGGCTAAAAGGCACACCGCGAACAGTGAATAAGCCTCCCGCAGACATGAACGCGCGTTGAATGCTTTCGGCGACGTCTTTGTACTTTGCTTTGTCCTGCTGAGAGAGCGCGTAGAGCACCGTGAAGAATGCAAAGAGCAGAGTAATGAAGTCGGCATAGGAAACCAGCCACCGCTCCAGGTTCTCGTGCTCTTCGTGGTGTTTCTTACGCGCCATGGATTTTCCCTACGCGGCTTTCTTAGCTTCCGCGCCGCCCTTTTTCTCGCCATGGCCGGTTAGCCCATGGAGACGGTCTTCGATTACGCGTGGGTTCAAGCCTTCCTGAATGCCCGTGATGCCAATGAAGACGATTTCCATTTCATGGACTTTTTCTTTGCCGATTTTCTTCACCTTGTTGCCGAGCGGGATGAGGAAAAGGTTGGCAGAGCCCACGCCGTACACCGTTGCTACGAAGGCCACTGCGATACCGGCTCCGAGTTTGGAGGAGTCCGATAAGTTCGCCATCACGTGAATCAATCCGAGCACGGCGCCCAAGATTCCGATCGTCGGAGCGAAGCCGCCGGCAGTCTCCCAAAGCTTACCGACTGCTGCGAATTCCTCTTCTGTGTGTGTGATCTGATCTTCCATCAACGTTTTGAGCACGTTGGGATCGTAGCCGTCGATTACGCGGCGAAGATTCGTGGACAGGAAGTGGTTTTTGATTTTGCCCACTTGGCCTTCGAGAGACAAAATTCCGTCTTTACGTGCGGCTGTCGCGAGGCCGATGATCTCTTTTGCTAGGCCAGCATAGTCGTGCTTAGCGCCTACAAATACCGTCAGTAACGACGTCATCGCGCCTTTTACTTCTTTGCCTGTACAAGCGAGCAGGGTGGAGCCCAAGGTGCCCCCCGCCACAATCATCAATGCAGTGGGCTGGATCAACGCTTGGATGTGACCGCCTTCAATCGCGTTCCCCACCAAGATAGCGGCGACACCGACGATGGCACCTATCCAGTTGATAATCATGTTTGCTCTCCTCTGAGGATGCGAACTCCTTTCGTACGCTGGTACGCATGGAAGGCCTGTACGATCTCTTCCACCGATTCGCGGACGATGAGTTTTTGCCCTGTGGTCAACGTAATCAAAGTATCCGGCGTGTTCTCAACGCTCTGAATCCATTCGGCATTCAGCATCATGGATGCGCCGTCTAATCTGGTTACATGGATCATGGGCTCCCTCAGAGCTACTTATCGGAGCTCATGGGGATTTAGTTAAATCGGGGAGTTAGATAGAGATCAGGGTGCCGATCCGGAAGATGTGCACCGAGCTGCTACTGAGGATTACGGAGTAGTTAAAGAAGAACTTATTCCACCACGTGAGTGTTTCGGGTGTGCCGAATAATGCATCGCGCCGAAGGGAGAGTTGTAGGCCGACGATGGGTAGGAAGCCTGCTAGCCCTGCCCAGGTTTGGCCTCCCACAAGGACTTCACCCTCAAAAGAAGAAGTAATTTTGCTACGTAGCGAAAGGCGGTATTCAATGGCCGGGAAAATCTTGCCCGTGGCGCCCGACTCTTTCAGCAACGAAAGCAAAAGGCCCGCGCCGGCGGTCCACCGGCGATTGAACCGGTATTCTGGAAACCAGCCAATTTCCCCGGTGCTGATCATGCCACCTGTGGAGTCCATCGCAAAGTTCACTGAGAAACCGAACTGGCGGTAGTAGAAGCGATCGGTATGGGATTCGATGACAGGGCCGCGCTCGACCCACTCCTCGGCCAGCTGTTCCTTGGCCACGGCTTCGGTGGCGCGCTCCACGACCTTGCCGCTTTCGCGGATCTTTACCGAGAATTGTTTTTCAGGCGGAAGCTTTTTCCAGGTGTAAGCGAAGCGGTAAGAGCTTTGGCCCACCTGGGGCACGTACACTCGGAAGGAGTACTCATTCACGCTTTCCGGTAGCGGCAGGCGGATATTGAATTTACCGTCTTTTAGCTCGATAGCCGTGTCGTTGAACTCTGCTTTGAAGCCATCGCGTACGAAACCGGTGAGAAGAAGGTAAGGGTCGCCCTTATCGGGGAAAAAGACTTTCTGGCCCGCTGTGATATCCCAAACGATGCCTTCGTCTTCAAAGGGGGCAGTAAGAACTGCTGTGGCTTCTTCCGTGGGGCTGGGTGTGGCTTGTTCCGCAAGGGCGCGAAAAGCATTCACTGGAGCAGTGTCCGCTGCTTGCGCTGCCGGGAGTACCGCCAATGCCACGGCGAGTAAGAGCCTGATTCGAAAACCCATTGATCCATTCTACGATAAGGACTTGCTGGAAGCTAGCGACAGAGTTAGCGTTTTGTCTATGAAAACACACTCGTTAACTCGGTGCATTGTCGGTTCTCTTCTTCTCTTTTGCGCGGGCGCGCAAGCTCAGCTTTCTAAGGACGCGGTGGCTCCTGCGTTCAGTTTGAAGGCAACGGACGGCAAAACCCACACCCTCGCGGATGCTAAAGGCAAGTGGGTGGTTCTAGAGTGGCTGAACCACGGCTGCCCCTTTGTTAAGAAACACTACGAGGCCGGCAAGATGCAGGCGCTCCAAAGCAAGTATACAGGCACCGGCAAAGTGGTTTGGTATTCCATCGTTTCCGGTAAGGGCGAAGCCACCGCTGACGCAGCGTTCAAAAAACCGGCAGCCACCGCCGTCTTGTTAGATCCCTCCGGCGAAACCGGCCACGCTTACGGCGCAACCAACACGCCGCAGATGTTTATCATCAACCCCGAAGGGAAAGTCGCCTACCAGGGCGCTATCGACGATAAACGCACGACTGAATTGGCGGATGTGGCAACGGCCCACAACTATGTGGAAACGGCGCTGGACTCTGTTCTGAAGGGCGGAAAGATCGCGGAAGCTTCCCACAAAGTCTACGGCTGCACGATTAAGTACTAAAAATGAAGATCTACACGAAGACCGGAGACGCGGGCGTGACCGGACTGATTGGCGGTAGCCGTCTGTCCAAAAATGCTCCTCGGATCTCCGCTTATGGCGAGATCGATGAATTGAACGCGGCTTTGGGTGTGGTGCGTGCGGAAACGCCGCACACCCCCATCCGCGATTCTCTCACTCAAATCCAGTCCGCATTATTCACGGCGGGAGCGCAGCTGGCTTCTCCAACGGGCCAAGCAAAGATCGAGAATATTACTTCTGCCCATGTCGATTTTCTTGAACGGCAGATGGATGTGATCTCAGAAACTCTCCCTGAGCTTCGTAATTTCATTTTGCCGGGCGGAGGAAAAACGGCGGCTTATCTGCACCTGGCGCGTACGGTTTGCCGACGGGCAGAGCGGTCGTTGGTATCTCTTAAGGGGGATCCTAAAGAGCCCGTCGATAGCTGGCT
>JAIEOG010000134.1 GCA_019750655.1 bacterium | reverse complement strand
CGGCCACCCGTGGTCTTTGCATCGGGTGCGGCTTTACCGCCTTTGCCCGCAAGCCGAGGCCCTTTCATATCTTCCATCTCGCTCTTACCGCCCGCTCCGGCGCCCGCAGCGGCGCCTCCTGCAGCGCCCCCACCTCCACCACCTTTTGCGGAATCATCCGTCGCTAGCTGTTGGCGATCGGCTGCCGAGGCGTCGCCCTCTGCAGCGGCCTTCATGCCGGCGAGATCGACACCTGAGTAGTCGTTCACCCATTTCATTTCATCCGGACTATAACTCGCCACGTCTTGGCCCAAAGCTCCCAGCGCATCCGTACCCGTGCGGATACTGCCGCTCGCTAATTGATTGGCGAAGTTGTCCGGATTAATACCCTGGGAAGCCAGCGCCTGGCGCGCTTCGTCTGTCAGAATATTACTAGCGACATCGGCTTGGTTGTAAGCTTGGAAACCCACATCGCCGTCGACATTGAGCAGAGCCGAACGCTGTTCATTGTAATCGGCGCCCTTTTCGGATGTCGCCGCAGCTTGGGCGAACTCCGTGCCTGCCATTCCGAAGTACCGCGCCGCGGCCCCAAAGTTCAGAGCGGCCAGCTCACGCACGCCTGCTGCAGTGAGCAGAGAGCCCGCGGAAATGGCTGCAGCCGTTCCTGCGCCGGCCTGGCGTTCCGCATCTCCGAGTTTGTACTCGCGTCCATTTCCGGAGTTGTTCGTCGCGTTATCAACGATGTTTCCGGTATTTGAGAAAAAGCCACCGCCTGGATTGGCTGCGTTACCCCCACTGACTGCAAAAGGATCTGCAGCCCCTTGGCTGCCAATCGCATTCCCGGCAGACGTGGCAGTGGAACTATTGGTGTTCCATTCGGCTGCTACCGGCAGCGCTAGTGTCGCCATTAAGAATACATTCCATACGTGCTTCATCGTGCTTCCCTTATGCGAAACTTAAATATTAGGTTGAACCCCTGCGCAGTTTAGAAGACCGCCCTGACAAAGCCCTTGGAGCTTGTCGTTAACGACTTCGAACGCCTTAGGTTTAGAGCTTTCCCGCAAGCGAGATGCGTTGGGCGACGCTTGGCGGCCTTGGACAAAAGCAGCAACGGAACCTTGTGGGGATCCGGCATCAGAATCATCGAAATTCTCACCACTCACTGGGCTCGAATCGCTACCACTGGCGGCGCCCCATTCCACTTTGCGGGTGTATTCGTACATACCCTTGCCCTGTTTATTGACTGAGGCCTGGGCCGAGTAGCTCGGGTTGAACCCACCGTTCGCATTTCCGTAGTTTCCGGATTGCGAAGAGACACTGCCCAATCCGCCCCCCATAAATCCGGGAGCCGATGGAGCGGGTGGGCCACTGGAATCCAAATTCGAGGCACCATTGCCAGCAGAAATCCCGGGCAACGAGGTCCGAGGGCCTGCATCCGGTGCGCCGCCCGCTTCCGCCGGTGCCGCAGGTTCTGGACCATAAGGCTTTTGCGACGCGGTATCCGAAGACGAAGAATCCGAGGAACTACTGTCTGAATCGTCCGACGTCGAAGCCCGCGCGGGTTTCGTCTTGCTATCGGACGAGCTGGAACTCGCCGGTTTAGTTTCGGTTGGAGATGGAATATTTTTCGCCAGCTCATTGAACTTGCGGTTAGTGTCACCGCTGTTGGACCTTGCAGACTTGTCGGAGCTCGGCGAACTCGGAGAAGGAGAACCTGATCCGGAACCAGGTCCGGAACCGCTGCCTTGGCCAGCGCCAGGATCTCCGCCGTTGTTCTTATTTTTTCCCAACAGATCGAGCGGCAGCTTTGATAGCGGATCTTCCGACTCTTTCTTAGCGGCCTTCTCGCGCTCTGCCTTTTCCTCTTCGGCTTTTTTCAGAGCTTCTTCGGCGTCTTTAATCTTCTTGGCGAGGCCAGAGTTTTCGTCCTTGTCTTCGCCGTCTTTGTCTTTGCCGTCGAGGACATCTTTGACCACGGAAGCGACAGTTCGTTTGCCTTCAGGGCCTAATGTGGAGGCGTTTTTCTCATAAGCGTCTTTGAGACCCTCGCGCAATTCTTTGTCTCGAGATTTACTTTCCGCCAAAGGCGGCTCGATGTCGTCGACCAGCTTATTAAAAACTTCCGGATTGAGATTAAGCGTATCTTTCAAAGCGTCAGACAAAGCCGAGAGAGCTTCTTTCGAAATCGGCTCGAGTGCGGCGCGGAGACTCTCTGTTGCGCCGATGGCGGTATCTAGTTCGCTCGAAGAAAACGTTTCTGTGGAACTCTTAGAGTCAGAGGCAGCAGCGCCTTTGGGAAGCTCGTGATCTTTCTTATCGGCCCCGTAAACCTGGGAAACTGTCAACAAGGTCGACAAAAAACACACCGCCGCCTGTCTTTTGAAGACCAAAGCATTGGCGAGCAATTGCCGCACTTTATCCCTCCCCAGGGGCGTTTTCGGACGTTGTTTGAGAGATTCAAATTGCAAGGGGTGCGCCGGGGATTTCCCGCACGGAATTCTTAAGGAGACGACACTGTCAAATGGGCCCTGCCTGGCGCCTGGATTTCACAAAGCGTTTCAAGGCTCTAGCGGTGCTTGGGAACTAGACAGCGACTAAACTCTGGGCGCCGGCTGGGCAGCCGGCCGGTTGGGCAACATTTCCACGCGCCGGCTCGTCGAATAAAGATGCTCGCTCAAGGTTTTGAGCATTTTCTGTTTGAGCGTATATTCCGCCGGTACACTCGGGCGGAAATTCGTGACGATATCGCGGCACTCTCCGAGCTTTCGGTAAACTTCGCTGTCCGTTAGCGGGAGCAACTGCAACTCCGCGTCGATAGAGGAAAGCTCCATGTAATCCCGGCGCAAAACTTTGCCGACGCAAAGAGGCCCACGCGCCTCGCGCACGCGGATAAGAAACTGGCTCTGCGGATCGTCTTGATCGAGGTAGGTAAAAAGCACGCCGTCGGCGCCATCCGTCCAAAGCTCGCTCTCATTCAAGCCGTGGAAGTGTTTCAAAGCCCCCGACCGCCAATCTTCAACAATCGACTCGCCGATCTTGCGGGGCGAGAGGAACGAGCGCAAATGGGCGCGCACACTGGGCACAAGTTTGGGGAAGTCCAAACGCACCCAACCTGGGCCCCGTCCCCGGACCGTCACCTCGACACTAAACCGGCTCCGGTCCAGTTCAAACTGAACGGCGAGAGTCTGGCCTTCTGCGAGGTCGTGGAACGGCCCTTCAGCCTCCACGACCGCCCGAATATAAGAAATGTCCAGTACATGGGCCGATACATCGCCCAGCTTCACAAAGGACTTTTGAACACTCAGTGGGTTGACCAGAAGGCGCCCGTCGGCATTTTGCATTCCTGGAGTTTAGGAATGCTAGACCTCGTTTTCAACCCCTTTTATCAGCCCCCTTCTCTGCCGTTTACCGCACCGCCGGATACTGGTACTTTTCCCTATTCGTGAAGTATCAGTCGCTTTGGCTGCTCCTTTTGTGGAGTGTCACCGGGTGGGCCGAGGTCCCCAAAGGAGTTCAATTCCGGGCCGATCTCTACCAACGCGATCTCACCAAAAACACGCTCCGCGGCAAAGGCAATGCTTGGTTTAAGACCGAGAGCCGTGAACTCTTCGCTGATGAAATCGAAATCGACTTTGGAACCAACGAAGGCGTGGCTAATGGGAACGTCCGCCTCAGCGACACCCTCTTCACCATCTGGGCAAACCACGGAACCTTCCACCTCAAGGACCCTCAAGCCCAGTTTGAAAAAGCTACTCTAACGATGGGCCAGATGGTGCTGACGGGGAACACCGTGCGACGGCTCGACGAAGACGATTTTGAAGTCGAAGAAGGTACCTATTCGAACTGCAACACCGGCTTAATAGACTCCCCGACCATTGGGGGTTGCCCACTCGATTGGAAGCTTTCTGGCCGCCGCTTCCGGCTAACGCTCGAAGGCTACGCCCACTTCTACGATGTGCTGATGCAGAGTCGGAACCTACCGGTTCTCTATGCGCCGTACATCGTCGTTCCGATTAAGACAAAACGGCAATCGGGCTTCCTGTTTCCTTCGATCAATGCGACAGCAACACTCGGCACGGGGATTACCCTGCCACTCTTTCTCGCCTTGGGCGATTGGCACGATCTGCTGCTCAATACGACCCGCTATTCCAACACCGGCATCCACCTGGGAGCGCAATACCGCTATATCTATTCGCCCACCCGTCATGGGAATTTTAACTTCTTCCTGGCGAATCGACGCTTCGGCCCGAACAGCAACCCGGGGCCAGACGATACGTCTCGCCCTTTGACGCTGGGGCTATTTGGCGAAGGCGCCATCAGCGCACACAACGTCTTTAAGTTTGAAAACAGCCGCGCGCATTCGCGCCAAATGATTTCGTATGTCTCCAATCCCTACTTCACTTACGACTACGCAATCGATGTCGGGCCGCGCGCGAGCCTTGGCAACCTGCGTTCGCAACTCACTTTCACCTACCCCGGGGACCACTGGCTTTTTACGGGACAAGCCCAATACCTTCAGTCATTGATTATCTCCAAGGACTCGGGGGTAGACCAAGGAGGCGTGGCACAACTCCCAGCCCTCAGCGCCTCACGAGCCACCAGCAGCTTTTGGGGCAAGTTATTCAGCTACGAGCTCGACACGCAGTTCACGAATTTCTACCGCGCTGCCGGCGGCGTAGATCAAGTACCCGATTCCCCCGTCACCTCGGGAGTCAACACCGACACCAACCCCGCTTTTGACGCCAACGACTACGTCCGCACGGGCCGGCGCCTGCAAGTAGAGCCGCGCCTGATTGCGAACCTCCCCATGCCCCCCGGGTTTCAGTTTCAGCCGCTCGTTCGCACGGGGACACTGCTTTACCACTTCAGCGACCCGGCTTCGGCTGTTCGCCACCGCGAGTACCTCGACATCGAAATCCCTATAGCGATGCAGCTCTCGCGGACTTTTGACACGCCTTTTTCGTCGTTTGAAAAAATAAACCACACCTTCCAGCCGCGTTTCATTTACGCGCAAAGCTTGCTGCAAACAGGCGGCAACGACCACCCCTTCTTCATGGAGAATGCCTCGAGCCCGGGCTTATCCAACCCGCGCTTCGATACCATCGATCGCATTACGCCCTTTCAGTACATGCGTATGGAGCTCATCAACCGTTTCCAGAGACGCACTGACAGCGGCGGCACGGAACGCTTTTTCTGGTTCCAGGTTTCCGAACAGGTCAACTTGATTACGTCGACTACCGACCCTCGCTATAAAACGCGCTTGGGCCCCATTGAAATTTTCAGCGCCTTGCAGCTCGGCCGATTTAGCTTACAGCTCCAAGCCAATTACCCGCTTGAACTCACCAGGCGTGCAGGCTTCGCGCCCGTCCGCGAAGCCGCGATCTCGTTAGGGGCAAGCCTTAAAGGGCGAGGGAATAACTCTGTTAGCGTCAACGGCCTATACCGCGACTCAATCGACAGCGCGGGCCAGCGCGCCGCCAACATACACTTCTACCAGGCCCTTGCGACGTTCTTCGACCTTGAAGGTTTTTTGGAATACAACTTTCTCACTCGCGAAATTTACGCCTGGCGCTTGGGATTCCATTTCCGCGCGAAGCCGCGTTCTTGCTGGAGCTTCTCACTCACAACGGGACAGAACGAATACAAAAACCCGCTCACTATCGTCGGGTTTAATCTCGATCTAGGAGCCGGCGGTGGCTAAGGGAACGCTTTGGATTTTGGGGATGCCCTTGCATAGCGAGTGGACGAGCCTCCCACCTTTGACCGTCGATCGCCTGGCAGGGTGCGATGTCTACATCGGCGAGAGCCGCAAAATCGCTTTGCGCTTTCTCTCGCGTGTTCCGGACGCAAAAACGAAACCGCTCTTCCTCATGGATGAAGCCAGCCGCCCCGAAGAACGCCAGTGGCGAGCCGCTCTGCGCGAAGCCTCTTCCAAAGGCGGCACTGTCGCGCTTTTTTCCGATACGGGCATGCCTTTGCTCTACGATCCCGGCCGAGAAGTGCTCTGGGCAGCGCAGGAATTGGGGATGTCCATACGCTGCGAGAGCGGCCCCACTTCTTGGGGCACCTCCACCGCGCTCACTGGCTGGGACCCGCCTTTCTTGGTGGTGGGATTTCCCCCTCGTGAAAAGCCAGACCGGGAGCGGTTCTGGAACAGCCTTCGACAGAGCCGCTGGCACTGTGTTTTAATGGAGAGACCGTACCGATTCTTAAGCTTCCTCGACGAATGTGCAGCTGTTTTTGGAGCAACGCGCGAAGCCTTCCTCGCGTGGGAATTGGACGCGCCGACGCAACGCCTGCTATGGGGCTCTCTGGAGAAGCTTGCTAGAACGGCGCGCGGGTTCGAAAAAACCAAGGGCGAGTTCGTCCTGGTGCTTAAGGGGTCTGCGCCATCAACGCCGAGAGAAAACTTTTCCTAAGCCTGTGGAGCCTGCTGGTACTAGGGGCAGCTCTTTGGTACTTTTGGCCCGCCGCACCAGGCCTGGCAGATCACCCTGTCCCCGTAAAACTCGGCAAAGAATTAGAAACGTGGTTCGCTGCGGCTGCGATCTCAAGCACCCAGGCTTCGCGTTACGAAATCGATTTGCAAGTGCGCCCCGAACAGGTGCAGGCGGAAGCTCCCTTTCGCAGCGCACAATTAGGCTATAGCCTTTTGGGGACGGACGGCGTTTTGTTCGAAGGCACTTCCCCACTCCATTTTGAACCGGCGTCCGGTAGGCATTCGGTGCAAATCGCAAACCCCAAACAGGTGGCAGCACGTGCTATCCACCTCTACCTGGCGAGGTAAAAATGCCCCCTGTCTCGCAAAATGGGATTTCCCCTAAATACGCACTTGTACTCGCGGCCGGGGGTGCCCGTGCAGCCTTCCAAGCGGGTGTTTTGCGGTACATCGCGGAGAATTTTGAAACATTCCGCCCTCGCATCTTCAGCGGCATTAGCGCCGGCAGCATCAACTCCACTTACCTCGCCCAAGGCGAGCCCTTTCGCCAGTCGGCCGTTCAGCTTTACGCCCTGTGGGAGCAACTCTCTTTCGATCAAGTTTTCCAAACGAACTTCCAATCGCTCGCCTCGATGGGAATGCGTTGGCTCTACGATCTTTTTGCCTCGCGCATCACGCGCCGGTTGCTTTTGAAATCGCTTCTCGACGCTAGCCCCCTGGCCATGACGCTTTTGAATAACATCCACTTTTGGAAGATCTCCAAAGCGCTTCAAGCCGGCGAGATCGACGGCGTTTCCGTCACCGCAACGAATTACTACACGGGCGCTGCGACTGTTTTTTATGACTCGCACCAACCCATCCCACCATGGACTCGCGAACAACGCCGCTCCGAGCGCACGTCTATTCGCGCGCGGCACATCATGGCATCTTGCTCTATTCCCCTGCTCTTCCCGCCGGTGCGTGTAGGCAACTCGCTCTATGGCGATGGCTCGCTCAGATTTAATTTCCCGTTCAGCCCCGCTCTGCAAATGGGCGCAACACACGTGCTGGCGATTAGCATTCGCCCCAAGCGCGTGGAAGAGCCAGTGAATCAGTATCGCCCCGATCACCTGGGGGTGGGATTCGTGGCGGGCGCCGTCTTGAACTCGATTTTCTTGGATAGCGTGGAGCAAGACTTCGAGAACGTCTGCCGAATTAATAAATTCCTCGGCGCAAACGATCGCCGCGTTTACCCGTTCCTCATTCGCCCGAGCCAAGATCCCAGTAAGATTGCACGCGAGTTTCGCAAAGAAGTGCCGTTTCACTTCCGCCAGCTCATTAGCTCCACAGCCGCGCCGGACGAATCGGGCGACTTACTCAGTTACTTGCTGTTTAGCCCCGGGTACGTCGGGGAAATGTTGAAGCTAGGCTACAACGACGCCAAAGCCCAGCACGCGGAAATCCAAAAAGCGCTGCAGCTCTAAAGCGTGAATTCCATCCCGCCTTGAAACACCCAAGCCCCGTCGAAGACGGCGACTTCCCAACGCGGTACCGCGCGCGGGTCGCGCTGCAGAGGGAATTGAAAATCGATGCCGGCGCCCCAATGCGGCCTGCCTCCTTGCGCGAGCCCCGCCCCGCTCCACGCGACACTCGCAAACACGCCAGGGCGCAACCAAGAGAGCAAAGTGTAACGGTAAAAAGCCCAAGCGCCCGCACCGAACGGCTGCTGAAAACGCCACGGCACCACACCCGGTACGCCTAAGTCATAAGCCAAGTCGGGCATTTTCCCTTGCGGCACCGACCCCTGGCTCACCACCGCAACCGCGGTCACGCCCACGAGCGTACGCACGCCGGGCGACCACCAACCGCTTAACCGCGCGCGCGATTGGGAAAAAGAAGCCCCACCCGAAAAAGCCACCGCCCAGCTCTGGCCCAGCTGCAGGCGAAACCCTTGCGAGGGCAATTCCGGACGCTCACGAGTGTCCCATTCCAACTCCAAGCGCAGTGCCTGAAACCCATACCCCGCAGCCGTGACTGGGAGGCCCGAGTAACTCGCGCTATGCAGGGTGTAACCCAAACCCAAAAGCGCGTGGCCAAGCGCAGCCTGTGCGCCGAGTTCGGCCTGCGCCCACCGCCAGGAGAAACTCCCGGCGCCGAGATTCTGCGGCCGCACCCCGATGTCTCCCGCCACCACAAGCCGCAGGGGCGAAAGCATTTCGCCGTCCATCCATTCCGCGCGTCCCTGTGCAAGCCCTCGCGTGGCAAAAGAAGCGCTGGCATTGAACTGCCGGAAAGTATCGGCCACACGGTCGTCCCAAAAACGCGCCCCCGCGCCGAGACCCCACGCAGGAGAGTTAAAAACATACGGCGCAAAGCCCGTGCTGGGTTCCGCGCGCCCTTGAGTAGCGTGTCTTTCACGGCGAGCTGCCACCAGGGCGCTTCCCTTATCGGCAGCTTGGCCAAAGGCCTCCTCAGCGGCTTGCGTGTTGCCCTGGCGCGTGTAAACGAGTCCCAGGCCATAAAACATTTCGGGTGTCTCAGGAGCTAATCGCTCCAAGAACCGCCACGACACAAGCGACGCGCGAAAATCTTGGCCCTGCAGCGGCGGCAGCGCACCTCGCAAAAATCCCGTCAAAAAAAGACGGCGTTCCTGCGGAACTTCTTCCGTCTGGAAAAGCAAAATATCGGAGCGAATGAGCTTTGGCCGTCTGAAATCCCAAGGGAATGGTGCCGTTGCTAGGTGTTCGGCGCTGGCCCAGGCGCACACGCCTGCTGCCGAGCCTTTTTCCACGCCCGCAAACTGCGAGCCGCGCCAAGCGGCACATTGTTCTTCGAGAGCATTAAGCACATCCCAAGCTTCGTGGATGCGGCCCTGCTCTTTTTTAAGGAGGTAAGTCTGAAGCTCTGTGTCCCAGGCGGGAAAAGCGGCGCACGGAATTAACGCGGCGCACAGGATGGGTAAAAAAAAGCCCCGGTTCAACACCGGGGCAGCGTAGCAAAGTCTCTTAGTGCTGTCAGCGCCTGGGGCTTAGGTGAGATCGTCCGCGTCGTCGTCATCCTCGTGGTCACCCTGCGCGCTCGGCAAGGCCACTTCTTTACCATTGATCCCATCGCGCAAGATGCGGCTGGGAGTGAAGGTCAGAACCTTACGCGCGGAAATCACCATCGCATCGCCCGTCTGTGGGTTGCGGCCCATGCGGGCTTTTTTAGCGCGCACACGGAACTTGCCGAAGCCCGAAATCTTGATGGAGCCACCTTTGCACAGCTCCTCTTTCATGCTTTCGAAAACGAGCTCCACTAGGTCGGCGGCTTCCTTCTTAGAAAACCCGACTTTCTCGTAAACCCCCTCGATGAGCTCTGCTTTGGTCAACGTCATGGAAGTCTCCCTGTGTGGAATGCGCTTTCTATTATTATAGGAATGTTTTCTAGTGGTTGCGAGCGAATTGTTCGAACATCAGAGGCGTCGGATCGACGGGCTGGCGCTTGGCGCGGACCTCAAAATGGAGATGCGCGCCCGTCGCGCGTCCCGTGCGGCCCACGGTGCCAACCGTTTGGCCCCGTGTGACAAACTGCCCCTTGCGCACATCGATTTTGGTTAGGTGCGCATAGACGCTGGAGTACTTATCCGGGTGCTGCACAATGACCATGTTCCCGTAACCGGGAATACGGCTTGTCGCGTAGACCACATGCCCGCTACGCGCAGCTTTCACGGGCGTGCCCTTCTTCGCGGCGATATCGATGCCTTCATGAAAATGGCGGCCGCGCCCATGCATGTAGCGAGATCCAAATCGGGAACTGATGCGCCCCTTCACGGGCCACAGGAAAGTCACCTTGCCGATATCCGCAGGGTCGACACTGGCGACCACGCGGCCGTTGTTCGTATCGTCGTAAAATTCGGCGTCCCAATCTTCGCGTTCTTCGAAGGGGATATAGAGCTTTTGGCCGGGCTTTAGGCCCTGGGCGAGCGTGTCTTCATTGAACCGCTGGAGGCTTTCCACCGGCACACTGTAAAGCGTCGCTACTTTTTGAAGAGATTCTCCGGAAGTCACTCGGTGATAGCGTGACTGGATCCCGGCACACGCCGAAAGGACTAGACTCGCCACGACAATGAGAAAACGGCTTTTCATATCTGTTTTACTGGGCTGCGCAACATAGTCGAGTTTGCTTAAAGGATCAAACGCCGCCGTGTGGGCAACTCTGCCCTATCTCATCGGAAAAACAGCGTTTTTCATTAAATTCTTCTTTTATGCCCCCTCCGGCAACCCAAAAGAAATCAGGGACTTACCCATGCTTTCTAGAGGGACGCAGAGTGCGACGGTTTCGTGATCGAGTATTTTCTTAGAGCGGTTGGTCTTTCAGGGTCGCATAAAAATCATTATGGGTGCAGTCGATCGTGATGGGCGCGATGGCGATATTTCCTGCTTCCACCGCATTGCAGTCGGAAAGTGCGGCGTGCTGAAAGCCCGCGTAGGCGCCGCCGATCCAGTAGTAGTCTTTACCCCGCGGGTCCTGGCGCTTGATTACTTCGTTCGTGTAGTAGCGCATCCCTTGGCGCGCGACTTGGATGGGCAGATTCTCTGCGTGTGGGCGGTTGGGAATGTTCACATTCAAAAGACAGTGCGGCGGGAACTTCAGCTGGTGCGTGGATTCAAACACGCGCCGGGCCGCGCGCGCGGCCGATTCGTAGTCGAGTTTCGAAGCAGGTTGTTTGGAGTGTTCGTGTGCTGACTGGACAAGCGAGAAGGCATAGCTGGGAATATTCATGAGCGCCCCTTCCCGCGCGGCTGCGACTGTGCCGGAGTAATGCACGTCCGTACCGAGGTTCGCGCCCGCGTTGATTCCAGAAAGGATGAAATCCGGCTGCGCACCCAGGACTTCTCGAATGCCTAAGTAGATGCAGTCCGCGGGCGAACCTGAAGCCGAGTAAACATCTTCGGCGATTTTTTTCAGGCGCAGGGGTTTGTGTAGCGTCAGGCTGTGTCCCGCAGTGCTGCGTTCGCGGTGCGGTGCTACGACGACAACGCGCCCGAAGTCTTTCACGGCTTCGGCTAGAGCGTGAATACCACGTGCTTCAATCCCATCATCATTACTGATCAAAAGAACCATTAGTTCTCCTTTTTCGGCGCCACACGCGACATGAGGTAGCTTTCGACAAACCCTTGGAGCGCGCCATCGAGCACGGGCATCACATCCGCCGTTTCAAAATCGGTTCGGTGATCTTTGATCATGCGGTAGGGGTGCAGCACATAAGAACGGATCTGGCTTCCCCAAGCGATGTCTTTTTTGGAGTCTTCGACGACAGCGGCTTGTTGGCGCTTCATCTCCAGCTCGCGCTCATACAAACGCGCTTTCAAGATCTTCATCGCCATCGCTTTGTTCTGGTGCTGCGAGCGTTCGTTCTGGCACTGCACGACGATGCCGGAAGGGCCGTGCGTGATTCGGACCGCGGAATCGGTTTTGTTAACCTTCTGCCCTCCCGCGCCACCGGCACGGTAGGTATCAATCCGCAGGTCCTTTTCGTCGATTTTAATCTCGATGTCTTGCTCGATGTCCGGATAGACGAAAACGGACGCAAACGACGTATGCCGGCGCGCATTGGAATCAAAAGGCGAGATGCGCACCAAGCGGTGCACGCCGATTTCCGCGCTCAGAAACCCAAAAGCAAACTGCCCGCGCGCCATAAAGGTTGCGGACTTGATGCCGGCTTCTTCGCCATCTTGCTGATCTACGACTTGCGTCTGGAAGCCCCGTTGCTCGCAGTAGCGCAGGTACATCCGGAAAAGAATCTGCGCCCAATCCTGAGATTCCGTTCCGCCGGCTCCGGAATTAATGGAAACGATGGCATCGGCCTTGTCATTGGGCCCGCTCAGCATCTCTTGCAATTCCATCCCACGCAGCAGATCGGCGGCAGCTTTTATTTCCGTTTGTAGATCGAGGAGATTCGAGTCGGACGGCTCTTCGGCCACCATCTCGGTGAGGACTTCGGCATCGGAGAGCCGGCGTTCCACATCGAACAGCCCTTGTAGAACCGTTTCTAACGCACTTTTTTCCTGGAGAGTAACCTTGGCCCGCCCAGCATCCACCCAGAAGGATTCCTGGGCAGAAGCGGCTTCAATTTCTTCTACTCGGCGCTTCTTAGTATCGACGTCAAAGACGCCCCCGGAGCGCGCGCACGCGCTCGGCAAGCTCAGTACGTTGGCGGTTCAAAACTTCAAGCCCGTGGACATCCATCGACTACTCCTAAGGCAAGCAAACTAGCCTGAATCCTTTGAAAAAGAAATCAATGGATAGGTTCAGCAGCGAACGGGCGCATGGCGAAATCCTGGCCGGCGACTTCTTGGTAGAGGATGCGGATGCCTTCGAGCGTGAGATCTGGGAGGATCTGGCACTCGTGCTCTAAACGTCCTGCGAACAAACTCGATAGCCCCCCCGTCAGCGCGACATGGCAGGGTTTCCCGCACTCCGATTCGATTCTCGAAAGCATTCCATCAATGAGTGCGCAATAGCCATAAAGCAATCCGCTCTGGATGCATTCGACAGTGCTTTTGCCGATGACGGATGCGGGGAATGCGAGATCGATGACCGGTAGTTTGGCAGTCTTTCCGCCGAGACCTTCAGCGCCCATCCACAGGCCCGGCACAATCGCGCCGCCCTGGTAGACCAGATCTTCAGAAATAAAATCGAACGTCGTTGCTGTTCCAAAATCGACCACGATGCACGGGAGCGGGAGTTTACGAATAGCGTAAGCCACATTCACCAAGCGATCGGCGCCTACTTCATGGGGCGTCGCAAGGTTCATCGAAAAGCCTAAGGGAAGAGCGGAGTGGATGCGCACGGGGTCTTGGCCCAGATAGCGCCGGCAGAAATCCATGAACTGGCCGTCCACAGACGGCACGACGGAACAAAGCGCGATGCCCTTCCAGCTTTCGCCGGAAAGCCCGCGCTGCGCGAAAAGGGGGAAAAGCAGCGAAGCGTACTCATCTGCTGTACGAGAACTGCGGGTTTCGATGCGCCAGTGAAAGAGGAGTTGTTCGCCCTCGAAAGCCCCGAGGGAGGTTTGGGTATTGCCGATGTCTACTGCCAATAACACGTCAGCTCTCCTGAAACGATCCGCCGGCGTTCGCCGGGTTCGGCCGCGGTCAGAAGCAGAGCTCCGAATTCATCAATCCCTAAGCAGGTGCCCTGGATCTTCGACTCAGCGGACACCGCAATTTCTACCTTTTTTCCCACCAAAGCACAATTTCGCTCCCAAAGCTGTTGAATGGGTTTGAAGCCATTCTCCAAGTAGATGTTGTAGAGCGCGTCGAATTTAAAAATCAGGGCTTCAGCGACTTTATCCACGGCAAAGAGCGAATCCGGGCATTCCTCCATAAAGGAGGTCGCCGAAAAAGGCCGCCTCAGGAAGGGCTGTAGCTCTGCGGCTGGCGTGTTGACGTTTATCCCCACGCCAACGACGCACAGGCCTTCTTTGCTCTCGGGAATAACCTCACAAAGAATACCGCCCACCTTTTTCCAATTGAGCAGGCAATCATTCGGCCATTTCAAGCCTACGTCGACGGCTTTGGGCAGGAGGTTGCGCACGGTTTGCGCCACGGCCACGCCTGCGAGCAGCGAGAGATCAGTTGCTCGCTTGGCTTGGAGCGGCGTCAGGAGGACAGAGAAAAACAGCCCCCCTCTAGGGGAATGCCAGCGATTCTCCCCTCGGCCGCGGCCGGCAGTCTGGGCACCGGCGATAAGCACAGTTCCCTGCCCGGCCTGGCCCTTTTTATGGAGTCGGCGTAATTCGACGTTGGTGGAATCGACCGATTCAACGGTCAGTACTTTCGTAAGGTGAGCAGCCATCTAGGGCTTGAGTTCTACAAAACTTTCAGACTCTTTCAAGAGCTGATCGAGGCGCTGCTGTGCCAGCCGCTCCACCATAGGAGGCACGATTTTCTCAAGGACTTCCCGCACAACGCCTTCGAGATCGTGCGCATCCAGGTGTGAACGCACTTCTTTTTCTAACTGAGCTTTGTAAGCCATTGAGTCCTCCGGTCCAAGTACCTGCACAGTTTCCGTGGCCGCCATTTTGCCACTCCCCCAAAGCGTCGCAACATCTTCTTCCACAGGAGGCCCCTGCCGTCCGGGTGCAGGAATGTTCAGAAGCGTCGCTTCTTCTTCCTCGTCTTGCATCTCTATTCCCGCAGCATAAGTCTCTTCCACAAGACGCGCTTCATCCGAAAAAGTCTCCGTAAACACTTTCTCCAACCGCGTCTCACGCGCCTCTTCCCCACCCAGCGCGTCATTGACACAGATCTGCAAAGCCTGCGGCGTAAACGGCTTCTTTAATAGAGCAACGTAACCCCGCTGCTCTTTCGCGTCCGAAGCCGTAATCAAAACCAGCGCCGGAACTTTCCGATCCCGTCCGACCCAGCTCTCCACTTCCCTAGGAAACGAAGAAGCCGTCAAACCAGCCACCTGGTCACTCACCAAGATCAAATCCGGCGGAGATTCCAGAACCTGTTTCATAGCCTCTGGACGATTCTTCGCATTCGAAAGCGTATAACGCTCACGGTCAAGAGTAAGCGCCACAACCTTCTGAACAGTCAGGCTCTCATCAATCAACAAGATCCGTTTCTTCATGCACAAAGTATAGCGTCTAAAGGAGGGAGACACCAACACGAACGCCCGCAGGGCGCAGGGAGGAGCCGCGGGCCCCGTCAGCTGCGAGGTCTACCAGCCCCGTTGGACGGGGCTGTACGACCTCTCCGCTGCCACCCCCGTCTCCTCCCTGCACCCTGCGTGCTCTAGCCATTCCCCCATTTTCTATTTTCTATTCTTTAAAATATAAAAAAAACGCGGCCCGCCGTTCCCCCTAGGCCGGTGCCCCCAACCCGGTCCATGCCATCCCCACGAAAAGACGAGCAGCGCACTCACTAAAAGCACCGGTAAGGAACGGGGCCATTTGGATGTTTGAAGAAGAGGAATGAAATAGGGTCCACGTTAGAGTACCGGGCGCAGGCCTCCGAAAGCCGATTCTGCAGCGGCAGACAGGGGGGTGGCAGCGGACCCGGCGTAGCGTAGCGAAGACGGGGCAGCTGACCGGTCTTCGCTACGCTACGCCCGGCAAGCAGGACCCGCCCGTTCTCTTATAGGAAGCTGGGCGTTCTTCAGGCTCGCGAACACCGCGTCACACAAATTGTGTGGTTCCCTACATTTTTTTCTCAAGATGTCTTCACAATCCACCGAACCAGTAAGTGACAGGTGATTAAAACCGGTCGTTAGTTCTCTCGGAGATGATCCAGGTGCGGTAAGGATACCGCCCTTCGCGTAGTGGCGAGAGAGTTCACGGAGGAAGTCATGGGACTTCGGATTAAAACAAACGTTCAGTCGATTATCGCTCAACACAAGTTAGACGATAACATCTCCAAACTAGACGCTACTCAGAATCGGTTAGCGTCTGGTCAGGCAATCGTTACTGCAAAGGACGATGCTGCAGGACTTGCGATCTCGGAAAACTTGCGCAACACGATGCGGTCGACCGGGCAAAACATCAAGAACACGCAAAACGCCGGCTTCATGCTTCAGACGGCGGACAACGCGATTGGTGAAATCACCAACATCGTTATCCGCATGAAGGAGTTGGCGGTGCAAGCGGCCTCCGACACTAACGGCGATAAGGAGCGCGGGTACTTGAACCATGAGTACCAAGCTCTGAAATCAGAGTTGGATCGTATCTCAGATTCAGCTTTGTTTAACGGCCGCCCTCTTCTGAATGGCGCAGGCGAATCGATTGCGATTCAGGTGGGACCGAATAACAATTCGAATATCGACCGCATCGAAGTCGCTGCGGACTTCAACATCAACACCAATTCGTTGGGCTTGAGTGAATTAGGGATTACAAGCTCCGAAGGTGCCCGAGAAGCTTTGGAGCCCATCGCGTCAGCACTGGAACGTATCGCAGGGGTTCGTGGTTCTATCGGTGCAAGCGAAAGCCGTCTGGAAACGACGCTGCGCAACTTGATGGTCTATGAAGAGAATATCGCGGGTGCCTACTCCAAGATTCGCGACGCGGACATCGCGGCAGAAACTGCGGAATACGCTAAGACGAACATCTTGAACCAGGCTAACGTGGCAGTCTTGGCTCAGGCGAACCAGATGCCTGCCCTGGCATTGAAACTTTTGAACTAAAAAGACGAAAAGCCCTTTTCCAGGCGATTTCGCCCCTCACCCGAAAGTGAGAAACGGTCATTCCTGAAAAAGGGCTTTCGAAGAAGAGAAAACTTACTTCTTCTTGCGAGTGGCTTTTTTCTTCGTAGCCTTCTTCGCTGTTTTTTTCGTCGCTTTTTTCGCTTTAGTAGCGCGTTTTTTCTTCGCCATTTTATCCCCCAATTATGCTGGTAAGGTGTTTGCGTTTACGTGACTTGGTTGTTGCATCTCTAAGCCATTACTGACTTTTGCTGCCTTCACCTGTTTTTAAGTTTTACGCAAAAATATTTCTTAAGCAAGTGATTTATCTTCTCTTTCCGGTATTTTAGCTCGTCCAGTTATTTTTTTTCGCGATATGCTTCGATTTATCGTCGATAAAAAAGAAAGTCGCGCCGTGGAAAATTTTCGAAAAAAAAATGATTTCACGGGTCTAAAATCGCTTTTTGGGGATTTTCTGGCGCGCATAGACACGTTTTTTTCTGCGTTTCGGGTATCTCAAGGCCCACTTCAACCTCCCCACATCGGCGAAAACACCAAGATCTCTACCCTGCTGATGCACTACCCGAGCTTTGAAAAATTTTTAGAGTCTCGCTTCAACATCACACTGCAATCCGCTGATCGCGCTCGCGATTTCCGACAGCTTTGCGAACACCACCAGCTCGCACCCGCTCGCGTCGTGTTCATGGAGTTCCAACTAAGCGAACGCAGTCCTGCAAAAGTATTGGGCGGCACTGCCTTCCGAGATTTCCTGAGCAATCAACACCCCTACCTTCTCGATGTTCGCGAACCTTGGGAATGGAAAATGGGAATGCTCCCCGGCGCGCGTCCGATGGACATGCAGGAATTTGAAAAACTTCTAGCGCAGGCGCCACGCAACACGCCGCTCGCTGTTTATTGCCACTACGGCATCCGGAGTTTGGATGCTGCGGTTTATCTCACCGATCGAGGATTTGAAAATGTTGTGGCACTTGCAGGTGGGCTGGAAGCTTGGAGCCTTCAGATCGACCCAGACTTCCCTCGCTACACGGGCCACCCGTGCTAGCAAAAAAAAAGGCGGGCTAGGCCCGCCTGAGAACTCATTGTAACTGGAACGAAGTCTTAGCCCGCGACAGCGCGGCTAACGTCTGCGCTCAACCGGCTGATACGGCGGGCTGCGCCACGGTGCTTGATAAGATTGCGGTTGGCCGCTTTCATCAAGACGCTTTGGACTTGGTTCAAGGCACCCATCAAACCTTCTTTGTTGGCCTTTCCGCCCTTCGCGTTCGCGAGTTCAGTGCGGAGCTTTTTGACCACCGTCTTGAAGTTCGAACGGAGGGTGTTGTTGTGGAGGCGGCGTTTTTCCGCCTGCCGGGCTGCTTTTAATGCGGACTTGTGTCTAACCATAACGGACTTACCTAGTGGAATTCTCTAAGGAAGTCAAAAGGCTAGTCTTGCTGTCCTGGCTTTGGACGATCCGACCAGCACGTATACGGACCTTCATAATCTAAACACAATCATATCATATACTTACTCCAGGCCTTGGGATTGCAGAATACAGAGTAAACCCTATGATCCGCCGTCGAAACATACTGAATTTCACCGTGAGACTAGCACTCGTCACTACCCTTTCGGGCAATGCGTGGGCGGACGACACCTTTTTCACCCCTCCGCCGCCGAGCCAGCAACCGACGCAACAACCGGAACAACAGAGCGATCGCAAAGAAGGCGCGAGTGCCGCCCAAGCTTTGGGAATGGTGGGCGCTGCGATTTCGGGAGTGAGCTGTGTGATGCTCCTCAAACAAGCACGCGAAACAACCGACCCCGCAATGAAAGCCATGCTCCAAGCGCAAGGTCTCGATCAATGTGCGCAAGCCGCCAAGAGCGCTCAGAGCGCTGCGGAGAATGGCGATTCGAAACAAATGCTGACGAGCACCGAAACGCCCAGCTCGAATTTGCCGACAACACCAGACGATCCGACTTCGGAAGACAAAGATCCAACGCTTTACGCGCCTCCTACGGACAACACGCCCCCGACTCAGGTGGCCGACGTCGACAGCCCGAAAGATCCCGATCCGGCCGTTTTCGATCCTCCTGCCAATCCGAGCCTGAATGTGGCCGGAGCCGGTGGGCCCAACCTCGGCACTGCGAACTTAAGCCCCATTACTCCGAACCAGCTGTCGTTTGACGACTCCTTGCCGGGCGGAATGTCGGGTGGTGGCAGCGGCAGCCAAACCCCGGGTGGGATGGGTTACGGTATGGCTTCCGGAGCGAACGGCGCAGCCGATACGCGGGCTATCGCTTCGACAGCATCGGGAACCGCAGGTGGCGCAAAGACGAAACGCGGCAAAGCGGCTGAAGACGCGGCTTCTGTCGGTGGCGGCGAAGATGGCGCAGCCGGTTCCGGAGCTCCTGACATGGCTTCTTTGTTTTCGAAAATCATGGGCGGTCCAGGCGAAGGCGAAGGAGCTGCGGGCCAACAGCTGAGCGATTTGGCACAAGCCCCTACGGGGAGCGAGAAGATTCCCAATATTTTTGAATACGCCGGATACCGCATCCGCAAAGCGCGCCGTGAAGGTGCTTTGAAATCCGGCCGAGTAGCGATGGTGAAACCATGAGAATCTTCTTATTCCTCGCTCTCACCACTCAGTTTGCTTTTGCAGCGACCGACAGCTCGTCGACAGACAAGACCTCTAAGCTCGAAGTCACGGATGGCAAAATGCAAGCGGCGGAACAACCGCCGCCGCAACAAGATCGCGCTCAAGGCTCGAAAGCCGCTGCTAAAGCCGCCGCTTCCGGCGCCATGATGGGCAAAATCCAGTGCATGATGCTCATGGACAAAGCCCGCAAGACCCAAGATTCAGGCGACTCCGCTTTAATGATGATGATGGCAAGCCAACAGTGCCAACAAGCCCAAGAAATGCAGAAGAGCGCCGAGGAAAACGATAAGAGTAACAAACAAGTTTCCGCAGCAGATATTCCGAAACAAGCGCAATACACCGCTGGCAAGAGCGAGCTAAAAGACAGCGACGTGAAAGAAGAACGCATTTCTTTCGACGACAACGCTCCGGAACGCACTTCTGTGGATCCTGGCGACCTCGTAAACCCGCCCGCTGCTCCAGCGGCGAAAACGGTAGCCGATCAGGAAACCGAATCACCCGCCGGCGTCACTGCGAGCCCCGGCTTGTTGAAGGGCACCTTGAATCCCATCGAGAAAAACGCCGTGAAGTTTGATGACAGCGAAAAAAATGGCATGGCCGCTGCTAACAACGGCATGCCGTTCGGCATGTTGCCCTCGGGCAACGCCACCGCAAAAACCGACGTCCCAGGTGCCGCTAGCGCCGCAGAGGAAAAAGAAGCTGTCGCCAAAACCAAAAGAGGTTCTGCTAGCGAAGCTGCCAGCGCGGCTGCAGGCGGAGAAGAATCCCCTGCCCCCACAGGCGATGCCACGCTCGACGAGTTGATGGCGCAGCTGATGGGATCACCTGAAGGCGACATGGAATTTATCTCACTCGCCGAGCCGCTGGACCACGGCGGCGCAGCTCCCGCTGAAGATCCTGGCGCAAACATCTTCGAGTACGCTTCTTTACGATTCGGCAAGCTGACCCAAGCCAAGCGCTTAGGGCACGAACCTCAGGGCGCCGCACGATCACTCTCGAGCGTTGGACTTTAAAGCGCCGTTCCCCGCCCCCATGTCTAACAATTAGACAGCTATTATCTGCCTTAGACAGAATTCCCGCAGTCTTCACGTGGCATTGAACTTGCTCAAGCTCCCCCTGGGTTTCTGCGCGCCTTGTGCGCGGTGTGGGAGCGATGGGGAAGCACTTTCAAAATCGAAGCGTTTTAGGGGCATTGCTGGCCATTTTAGTGGCCTGCCCGCAGGCTGCTTGGGCCGATGGCGAACGGCAAATGGCTGCTATCGCGCGCGCTTCCGACGGCACCATCGAGCGCCTCATGACACTGTCGGCCCCCAAGTCTGAAGACTGGCTTTACAAGGATTACTTCGCCGCTCCCGATGACGGAATTGAACGCAGTTACACCGACACTTGGCGCTACCACGACCGGCAATCTCCCTATCTCAGCTCCGGACGGCTCGGAGAGTTCTACCAAATCGGTGGGGGTACTGGGCTCGTGCAAGAAAATGCCGTCCGCTCGAATTTTGCCGACGGAGTAATGCGCCAGCGAGCCGAAACGGCCTTCCGCAGCCTTTTGAATCCGAAGAATGTTCCCGAAGAAATGCGCCAACGCGTACAAAGCGTGCAAGAGGGTTTGAACAAGGTGAAAAACACCTCCGTGAACCTCTCGAAGGAGCCCGGCTCCGCCCAGCTTTCGGTGGGTTATAACTTTATCTCGGATTCCTCTAAGCTCGAACTCAATGCGCCTCGGTGGGGAGCCGGTGTTTACCACACGCGTCTTATGGGCGGATTGACGACGTCTTCCTTTAGCAATGGTCTCATATTGCGTGTCAGCGCCCAACCCATCGCTCAGTTACCAACCGCTTCCCTAGCCTATTACCCCGGCGCTTCCGCTGTCGAAGGCGCGTTGAGTGGGCAGATCAACCCGTCCGTACGCGCTTCTGTCAGCACAGTCGTGTCGACGGACAGAAACCGCCCGGATTCGCGGTACCAGCTTTCATTCGGATTTAGACTGTAATCAGAGATCAATGACCGTGGCGCTAACTCGGTGAGTAGCTTGGGCATCGGACCATTCGATTTCGATTTTATTCCGTCCGCGCTCCAACATTACGTAATCGGTCACGAAACCCGCTTCTGCCCCTTGGACAAAAACAGTGCCTTCAAAGCCGTTAGTGAGATTGCGGACTTGGACGTCGGGAACTGAACTATCGACGATACCTTCAAGTTCGCAGAAGCGTCCGCGAAAGCGCAGAGTACCCGATTCACTTTCCCATTGAGGCGGCGCCATCCCGGCTTCCACACAGCCAAGATCGGCGGTATTCGGCATTGCCTTCTTTGGAGAGGCCAACGTACGCGCGGGCTTATCTAAAGGGATTTGAGCCACCAAACGGTGGACAGAATAGCCGAGACCCACAATGGTTATGGTCAAGAAGACGACCATATCCCATGGGACAGGCATGCGCGGGACGTACTTCAAAACTGCCTCCCAAAAAGATCAGTAACTTATCTATTTTAACAAGTGCGCCGCCGCGCATCAATTACCAGACTTTAGACAGGGTTTTCCCTATCGAATCCAGGATTTGGTTGAATTCACCCAGGAGGCGGGGTAGACCCCTTCTAGTCCTTTTTAGGCCTCTGTGGCGGAATTGGTAGACGCGCCGGACTCAAAATCCGGTTCCTTCACGGGAGTGGGAGTTCGATTCTCCCCGGAGGCACCAGTCTTCGCGCCCCCTAAGGGTCGCTACGCCTGGCAGGCCAGTTTTCTTCAAAGAATTTAAATTGCACCGAATCG
>JAIEOG010000035.1 GCA_019750655.1 bacterium | reverse complement strand
GAGAACTGCCTTCCAGCGCGGCGAACGCCGCGCTAGTTTTTCAAAAGAAGGGAAACGGCTCGCGAGAAAATGCACCGCTTTAGACACCCGCCGGAGCAAGCCCTGTTTCAAAGACTGTTCGGTCGTTAGGCGCTCGGTACGCCAATCCGCGACTTCTGCCTGGCGAAGCTCCGCCGCAAACTCCGTGCAAAGCTGTTCAAATTCCCAGCCTTCGTAACGTGAGCCACGGGACGCGCTTTGAAGGTGTCGCCCGACTAAATTACCCAGATAGAGGTTCGCCAAACCCAGGCGCTTAGCGCTCAAGCAAAAAGCCGTGTCGCTGTGTGCGTTGGGATAATCGAATGCACGCATACCGCCGACTCGATCCCAAACTTCGCGGCGAAATAATACCGCAGCAAAAGTATTGGCGAGGACTTGCCGGCTGCGGTCCGCGCCCTGCTCGGGAACGGCCGTTTGAGTGAAGGCCGGCCGCCGCGTGATCCGGTCTTGGCTTACGGAAATGCCAGCGTGCTGGAGTTTCCCATCGGGGAACTGAAGCTGGATACCGACGGTTCCAACCCAAGGTTGCGCGCCCCAAGCGGCCATAGTCTCCAGCGCACCGGTCGAATGCAGCACGACATCGTTATTGAGAAGAAATAGGAAATCCGTTTCTACCGCTTGCTCAAAAGCGGCGTTATGCATCGCTGCGTAGTTAAAGGCGTGTGGGTAAGAAACCAGCTTCCACGCCCAGCCAAGTTCGCGCGCCGCTTGCTCGGCCTTTTCTCGCTCCGCCGCTTGGGAACCATTGTCGATAAGCAAAAGCTCCCAAACTACCGAAGTCTTCTGCTTCGCCAGAGACCGAATCGCTCGAGCGGTGAGCTCTCCACGATCTCGGAAGGGAACCGCCACCACACCTCGGCGGTTCGCTCGCAGGGCGGGCGGTGCCCCTACCGCCGATACGCTCAGATTCTCCACTGAGGCACTGTCTTGAGACGCGAGAAACTGGGGGACCAAGCGGAGCGAACCCCGCTCACTCAAGCGAACCATGAGTGCGTGGATAAAGGCTTCTCCGTCGTCAGCCCGAAAACCACCCGACGCTTCTATCGCTTGCCGGCGTGCCAGCCAAAACGGACCGGGACCGGCCCCCTGTCTCAGAGTAAAGGCATCGAGCGCGCCCCGGTAAACAAGTTTCGGATCCGCGCCCGTTTGCAGAGTGTGGGTATAAAGCAAATCAGGGGCTTCATTCTGTAAGACACGCACGAGCTGTTGGAGTGCGACGGGGCTGAGGCGGATACCTTGAGGCAACCAGCCAAACCACTCTCCCTGCGTCTCTTGGAGTGCCTCTTGTGCTGCGGCTGGGTGCAACTCCCAATGCGGGTAGGTTTGCGCCCGGAGATCTTGAAGCAAAGCTTCGTAAGCGTTGGGATCGCAGGCCAAAGTAATCTTAGGCTTGTACTTGAGTAAGTGGAGATCGGCCTTGAGGCTTGCGCACTTCTCGTCGAAGCACCCTGGGAGTTCGGGTTTTCCAAACGTCCAGTTCAAGTGCGCACCCCAAACGCCGCAGAATCGCCTTGGGCATAGTCTAGGTAGCGTTTGACGATTTCTTTCGGTGGGCCTTCGGCCAGGATGCGCCCTTTTTCCAGAACAATGGTGCGATTGCAAAACTGATGGATGTAATCCATGTTGTGCGCCACCAAAATGAGGACTTTGGATTGATCGACAAACTTTTCTAGGCGGGTATTCGCTTTCGTTACAAAAGCGGCATCGCCGCCTGCATAGAGCTCATCCAAAATCAGGATATCGGGGGTGACTTCCGTCGCTAGCGTGAAGGCCAGCCGCAGAGACATGCCGGTGGAGTAGTACTTTACCGGCATATCGAAAAATTCACTGAGCTCCGAAAACTCGATGATGGAATCAATGCGTTGCTGGATGGTCTTGCGCGGAATTCCGAGAATAGCGCCGTTTAAGAAGGCATTCTCTCTTCCGGTTAACTCTGGATTAAACCCTGCCCCGATCTCAATCAACGGGGCGATGCGGCCGGTGACTCGAATGGAACCTTCGGTGGGTCGGTAGATGCGGCTAACGACTTTGAGTAACGTGCTTTTGCCCGCACCATTGTGGCCAATCACGCCTAAGCGATCGCCCTCTTGTAGTTTGAGATCTACCCCCCGCAATCCCCAGAAGGTCTTTTTTTCCGGAGGATTGTTTTTGAGCCAATCAGGGCGGCTGAGAAAGCGCATCACGGCCTCTTTCAAGCCGGTGCTGTAGCCAGTGTATTTGCGGAAGCGGACCGAAACCTGCTGTAAGTCGACGTAGGTCACGGTTACATCCTAAAAACGAGATCTTCTTCCAAAAGGAAGAGAACCGCCATGCCGACGCCGAACAAACCACCCGCTGCCAAGGACGCTGCCAACCATTCCGATGCGATCGGGAAACGGCCCTCGTAAATCAAGGTGTGGAAAAGCTGGATCTGCGAATAGAGAGGGTTGAGCTTTAGCCATACTTGGTACTTAGGGGGCATGGCGCTGAGCGGGTAGAGAATGGGCGTCGCAAAATAGAGAAGCTGCAAACCGACACTGGTGAGGTATTGCAGATCGCGAAAATAAACCGTTCCCACACCGACTAAGATCGAAGCCCCGAGCGTGAAAAAGAAAAATAGGATAATCGCCGCTGGAACTGCCGCAAACGAAGCGGGCATCGAGAAGCCCAGCAAAACTCCGAGCAGTGAGAGCACGGCGAGCGAGACGAGAAAATCAATCATTCGGAAGCAAAGCTTGCTCAAAGGGAAGATCAGCTTCGGGAGATAGACTTTCTTAATGAAATTCTCGTTCTCCAAAAAGACGAGCCCCGACATCAACACAGAGGTCTGGAAAAAACTCCACGCCAGGAAACCTGAGAAGAGGTACAGCAGGTAGTTTTTCATCTCTTGCCGGACGAGATGCGAAAACACCGCCGCCATGATCGAAAGCTGCAAGATCGGATTTAGAACGGACCAGAAATAGCCAAAGAAGGTGCGTTTGTATTTCACCTTCAAATCGCGCGCGAGCATGTTGAACAGCACTTCGCGGTAGCGGTAGGCGTCGGTAAACAGACGCGTGAAATGGGAAGCGGAATCGCTCAGAGTGGCCACAGTTGCGGTTTAAGATAGAAGAAAACGGCAGAGAATCAATAGCAGATATAGTCTTTAATAATTAGGTACTTAGACTAGCGTAAAAGCTGGAAGCCCGCCCATTGACCGTTGGCGTAGCCCAGAACGATGGGCTTGTAGTCCTCGCCTAGCACGAGAGAACGGGCGACATCGGCCGCGCCACCCGCAATTCCTAAGCGTGCGCTCTGCGCGGCTAGACCATCGGCACGGCCATTGTTGGCGAAACGCGCCACGAGGATATCGCTATCCACCTTGCCAGCCGCATAGATAGCGCCCGTGCGGTTGTCGATGGCCAGAGAATAGAAGCTCTTGCTGGTGCTCGACGTAACATCTTGCAATGCCATGCCCGACGTTCCAAACGCTGGGTCGAGTGCACCGTTTGAACCCGATAGGCCCAATAAAACCCCGCGCGACGACGAGCCATCTCGGCCACCGGCTGCAATCACACGGCCGCTGATGGGATCCAACGCCAAGGCGTAAACAATGTCATTAGCCGACGAACCAAAATCCCGAACTAGGAAACCGCTGGAACCAAAACTCGTGTCCACGATCAGGGACTGCGCAGAGATACTGGAAATACCAAACACGCGTAGCACCAACGCGTCCTGCGACGAAATTCCCGTCGAGCCCCCAATCACGATACGATCACGTCCGTCTAAGGGTTGGAGCGTCGCTGCGTAGGCGTAATCGGGGCGCGCAGCGCCAGAATCGTAGTAACGCAGACCATCCGCAACGGCATCCCCGTTAGAACGGAAAGCCGCAACGAAGATATCGCGAGTATCTGTATCCGAAGGAGTTAGGGGATCTGCGTGGCCAACGACGTAGATCGTCCCATCCGAACCCACCAACAAAGCCGTCGGTATTTGTTCTCCTGGCAGTACAACTGGCTGTAGACCGTTACGGAAAGTGCTGTCGACGGAGCCATTTGCGAGAATTCGCCCGAGGAAAAAATCCACATCCGTCGATCCGTCGATATTGGTCGAACTCGTAGAACCCAAGACCAAGAAGTTTTCGCCCTGAGGAACTAATGCGACGCCTTTAGCGTTATCACCTACCGAATCGACCCGATAACCGTTGCTGCTAAAGGACGTATCCAGAACCGCGCTTCCGAGAGAACGCGACGCGGAGTAACGAGCCATCGAGAATTTGTTCTGCCCACTACCGTTGGAGTAACCAACGACAGTTAGTTTGCCATTGGCATAACGGCTAGCCTGTATTGCACCTACTTCATTGTTGCCCGGCAAAGCCAAATTGCCCAAAAATGCAGAGCCATCATCTAAAGAAAGGGAAGTGCGATTGAAAGAGACTAGCATCGACGCCGCTTGCAGCGTCCCAGAAACCGGGGTGGCCGTAAGGGACAGCGTCGACAACGGTAGTTCGGCATCGCTCAGAACCCAGAAGGTGGCGCTGGACTGGCCTGAGGCAATCGAAGCCCGCAAGGTCGCCGTGGTAGCCGAGCAGTTTGCAGTCGAGCAATAGACCATCCGAGCTTGTGCATCGGAAATAGCGATATCCGCCTGCACAGCACTCGACGCCGGGAAAGGATCTCCGAGACCATCTACCTGCCGGAGCGTATAGACCGCGGAAGGCTTACCCGCTGTGACGGTCGATGGCCCCACCAGCGTTAAAGCGGCCGCTTTAGTGACAACCGAAACTTGCATCGACGCATCGCCGCTCGAAAGACTCGTCGACGAAACCTTCAGAGTAACAGAGCCACGAGCCGTCGCTTTGATGTAAACCGTTTTCGAACCCACGCCGGCGGCAAATACCACACTGCTCGCAGTCGCCTGATCGCACCCACCCAGCCGGTACTCACCGCTACCCGCGGAAAAATCCAGCGACACCGTCAGGGCGCTCTGGGCATTTACCGCAATCCCGTTCGCATCGAGAAGATCGATGACATAAGGCACACTCTGGCAAACACCGAGGTCCACCGACGACGCCCCACCCGACAGCCGGAGGTTTTTGGGGACACGAGGCGCTATGCCGACGTTCAACGAACCGTTAAGGACACCTGCAATCTGCGGGGAGGCATTCAAAGCGTAGGTTCCTGCGGTCGCGTTCAGATTTGGCTGAAAGTAGAAGGTTCCCGACGAAACATTGTTACCTAAATGCAGCGTGTTGCCTGCTAATGGGTTGGAGGCGCAAGGGGCCTGAGAGCAAACCGTCCCTTGCCCGGCTAATGCACCGTCGATTTTGATGTCGGCACCGGAAGGCATGCCGAGTGCTGCGCCCACACCATCTAACAAAGTGACCGTGTAAGCAGTGCTTAACGAACCTGCCGTCACCGACAAGGGTCCCGTGAACGTCACGGCCAAAGGTTTCCGCACGACATTCACCGAGCGGTTAGCTTCCGCAATGAGCGAGCCTGCGACCCAAGCGCGCACCGCGGGAGTACCCGAGTTGCGAGGTTCAACGTAAACCAGCTTGCTGCTCTGGCCCGGCGAGAAAACGACGTTGCTAATGATCGTCCCCATCACGCCGCAAGCCGTGCGGTAATTAAAGAGCGCGCCGCTGGCACCTCCTAATTGCACCGAAACCGAACTACCGGTCGGAGGGCTCACCAAGGAACCATCGACATCGCGCAGCTCCACTTGGAAGGCCTGAGCTTCACAAACGCCCAATGTAAGATCCGACGAAGGCACCGTCCACGCCACTTGCTGAGGGACTGCACGGAACTGCAACGCCACCGGAACAGCCGCGATAAACGGCTTACTGGGATCCGAAACTTTCACGGAGATGGACGAAAGGTCGACTTGGTTCTTACGCACATAAAACGCACCTCCATAAGCGCCGCTGATTTTCTGCGTACGCGGGAGCGCGTTGGAACAACCAGGACCATCGAAGAGCAAGCCATCAGCACCCTCAATCACGATGTCTTGAGAACTGGGGGCGAAGGAATTGCCATTTGCGTCCTTGAAATTAAATTGCACAGGCCCACTGCAAAAACCGGCATCGGCCACAAAGCTGTTTTGGCTAAACCGAATCGAAGTCACGGCTAGATTCACTGACGTCGCGGCGGCAGCTGTTTCATACTTATCGGAAACCGCTTGAAGCGTGCGGGCCCCCACCGTGGCAGCTTGGACGTAAACGTGGATCGACGTTTGCCCTGGTTTGAGAACCAGCGTTTTGGGATCGATCGCTTGTGTGCAGTCATCGTCGGCGAATACTTTGTCGTTCGCACCGAGTCCGGCGAGTTGAATGGTTTGCGCCCGGCGCGGAGAACCGGGAACGCCTTGTTCAGCCCAGCCTTTGATTTCCACGCTGGAGCAAGAACCCAAGCCCAAGCCGGCGGAATTCTCCACCGAAAGGTACCGAGCTTCTGCTACGAGGGATTGGATCGCGGCCTGTGTACCGAAGTCGAATCGTCCGCAAGCGGTGAGGACCAGAGTCGTCAAAAGTGCGAAAAACTTAGTTGTATTAGCCATAGGAGTGTTCCGTGGTTCCTCTAAATACAATCCACGAAACGTGCCAGCTTTTGACAGCTGACTAAGGGCTATTCGTCTGTCGAACTTTTGGACATTCTAGAGCGCCCCTCGAGGAGCTGGCGCTAAGCCTATGAAATCCGCAGCTTCTGGCAGATGTCTAGCAGGTGGCCGTTAATGCAAAGGAAGTAGTGATTCTCAGGCTAGAAATTGAATCCGAGGTCGATGTTTACAGCGGGGTGGATGCCCGATGCGCTCGTCGTTATCGTCGTGAAGTTTGGGTCGGCGAGGTAGTTCACACCGGCGGCAGCGCCGATGTTGAATCCGAAATCCCAGTACGCGCGCCAGCCGACCATGAACGATCCGGTGAAGCACGTTGCATCCTCATCTTGAACGCCGCCGCGAACAGAGATCGATGTTAGGCCACCACTGGCTTGGATCCACAATCCACGGAAATACTCCTGCGAGTAAAACGCAATGGTTCCCGATCCGCCAATCGCCATGAGGTTTACGGGGGCGTTCGCAGCGGAAAGGAATGTCCCGGATGCGCCGATTGCGAGATTCGGCGTGATGGCGACTTGAAAACCCATCTGAGGGTAGAAGAAAGAAGTTCCCAGACCAGCGCCCAAGGTCACGTTAAAATAATGCACATCACTATCAGCGGAATCGGCGACAGAATTTAACAGGACAGCAGTGGGTTCACGTTTGGAAGTAACAATCGCGGCAATGCGTTTTCCAATCGCTTTGTCACCGACGACGACGTCGTAGTTTGGAGCCTCCAAGCGGACAATGGCCCCTTTGGAAGTCGATTTGGTAACAACGCCACAAGCAATTTCTTGAGCGCGCTGTAAAAAGCAAACGCGGTCCTGTGCTTGCCAGGTCCGTTTCTCATCGTGAGTGACGGCGAAGCTCTGAGAGTCTTTCCCAATGCGCAAAACCTCGGCGCCCCAAGCCGGGAGGGAGAGTCCGAAAACGAAAATGGGAATCAGGCGCGTCATGGTTTGGCTTCTTACAGATCGGCAAAAAGCCAAAGGCGCTTTACGTTTTTATGCGGGGCAGAAAGTCGGAAAATTCCAATATGGTTTCAAATACTTGTGTCCCCTGCGGAAGGGGTTTTTGGAGCGTTATCGGCCCCTTGCCTGTTTTCACGAGGCAAGGCTTAGCGCCCAGCGAGGCTGCCAAACCCAGATCCGGCTCATGGTCTCCCGCGACAAAAGACTCGGACCAAAGGATCTTCTGCCCATGAAACTCTCGCGGTGCTAGCCCCGGCGCTGGTTTGCGGCAGGGGCAACTCTCTTCCGGCGCATGGAAACAGTAAGCGATTTCTTCGAAGGCAATTCCGTTCTGAGTGCAGAGTTCTAGGAAACGCTTATGCACTGCCTGGAATTCTTTTTCTGTGATCAACCCGCGCCCAACTCCGGATTGGTTACTGACGAGATAAAGCGGGTACCCTTTTTCTTGGATCTGCTTCAGCCCCTCGATTGCGCCGGGGAGAAAAATGATGTCGTCTGGATTACGAATATAGTGCCGGTCTTCGACGATGGTGCCATCTCGATCGAGAACGACAACACGGGCACTCATTGGACTTTCGCTCTCAAGAGGTCATAGAGGTGAACGACACCGACCAGCTGGCCGTCGGCACTGTCGACTAAGAGCTGTTGAATGGATTCACGTGCCATGAGTTCGCGTGCCTCGGAGGCCAATAGCGATTGCGGTACACGACGAGGGTTTGAGGTCATCACATCGGCCGCGCACAGGTCGCGCCGGGGCCCGTTTGATTGAAAGGCGCGGCGTAAATCACCGTCGGTAATCACGCCATGCACCTGCGCGCCATCCAACACGACCGCAAGCCCTAAGCACTTATGGGTCATTTCCAAAAGCACTTCATCAAGCGGAGCGGTCGGAGCAACGCGCGGGATTTTATCGCCCGTGTGCATGAGGGTCTCGACTCGTAAAACAAGCCGACGGCCGAGGCTTCCGCCGGGGTGCAGCCGCGCGAAGTCTTTCTCCGAGAACCCACGCTCTTGCATTAGGGTCACGGCAAGCGCATCCCCCAAAGCCATCATCAAGGTCGTGGAGGTCGTGGGTGCTAAACCTAGAGGGCACGCTTCCTCGCGAACACGCAGTTCCAAAACCGTTTCCGCCTGGCGAGCCAGCGAACTTTCAGGATTCTGTGTGACGGCAATGCAAGGCACGCCACTCTCTGCAGCAAAACGGAGCACTGGAATGAGCTCTTCGGTTTCTCCGCTGAGGCTCAAGACGACCAAGACATCGCTTTTGCGCAAAAGCCCCAGATCACCGTGCGACGCTTCCGCGGGATTCAAAAAATAGGCGCGCGTGCCAGTGCTCAGAAAAGTGGATGCCCACTTGCGCGCTACCAATCCGGATTTACCCATGCCCGTTAGGACGACAGTCCCCGAGCACCCCATCAAGCGACGGCAAGCTTTACTGAAAGAATCGTCGAGGCTTTCGACGAATGAAACGAGTGCCTCGGCTTCTTGCCGGATGGTCTTGCGGCCTATCAGCACGAGATCATCGGACATGCGCAGCTTCCGAGATTTGCAGACTGTGAGCCATCAAAGCTTCCATTTTGTCGAGCGGCCAAGCATTCGGACCGTCGGACAAAGCCTTACTCGGATCCGGGTGCGTCTCGGCAAAAAATCCAGCAACGCCGACTGCGGCTCCTGCGCGCGCCAAATAAGGAATCGCTCCGCGGATGCCGCCCGTTGAGTTTCCGGCACCGCCGGGCAACTGAACGGAGTGCGTGATATCGAGAATCAAGCCGGCTTGCGTCGCTTCCATTTCTGGGAAAGCTGCAAAATCCACTACCAAGCGTTGGTAACCGAAACTGACCCCACGCTCGGTAACCCAGTACCCAGCCGCATTGAAGTGGTTCAATTTCTCGACGAGGTTCAAAACGTTCGATGGGGCCAGAAACTGGCCTTTTTTCACATTGAGTAAGCGGCCCGTTTTGGAGGCCGCTTCGAGAAGATCCGTTTGCCGGCAGAGAAACGCAGGAATCTGGAGGATGTCGACGACTTCCGCGACTGTGGCTGCCTGGCTGCTTTCGTGGATATCCGTGAGCACGGGCAAGCCGAATTCTTTTTTGACGGCTAGGAGAACTTCCAACCCTTCGTGTATCCCCTGCCCGCGGAAACTTGTGTGTGCGGTCCGATTGGCCTTATCGAAAGACGCTTTGAAAACGACCGGGATATTGAGCTTTGCCGAAATCGACGCCAGTTTATCGGCCACGCGGCGGACGAGATCGAGGCTCTCGATCACGCAAGGGCCGGCAATCCAAAAGGGACGGCGTTTTCCACCGGCCGTAAGGCGAACTTTCAGGGCAATCGACTGGGGGGTAAACATCGGCGCCAGGCTATGCGGCTTCGGCCGGGAACGCAACTTGGGGCATGTACCGTTCCCTAGGTCCGGGACTGCGCCTGCTTCAGAAACTCGCCCAGCGGCCGCTTCCAGCTTCCCATTCCCGAAAACCCCAACGCTTGGCAAAGCTTGCGATTGGAAAGCACGCTAAAGCGCGGGCGGGCGGCAGGGAGTTTGGCGGCTGCGGTGGCTGTCGGCACAAGCTTAACGGGCAGATTCCAGCTCTCTTTTGCAAAGGCAAAAACCTGGGCCCAGCTCGCATAGTCGTCGTAAGCAAAGTGGAAAAGCCCGTTGGCACCGCGCTTGAGAAGCGGCAGCAGAATGGCCGCGATTTCCCGCGTCCAGGTCGGCGAGCCGAATTGATCCTCGAAGGCGTTGAAAACCTCTTTCGTCCGGAGTGGCGTAAAACGATCTTTACGTTCCCCATAGAGCCATTGGACGCGCAGCACCAGATTGTCGGGGCCGCTTAGTGCAAAGGCCTCTCCGGCCAGCTTGGTCTGGGCGTAGAAATTACACGGCGCAGCGGCGTCTTCCTCGGTGTAAGGGACCGAGGAAAGGCCGTTGAAAACCTGGTCGGTGCTGAAATGTATTAAGCGCGCGGCACTGGCCCGGCAGGCCTCTGCTAGGAGCCCTACCCCTTCCGCATTTGCCTGCTCGGCTGCCAAGCGCTGGGTTTCGGCACCGTCGACGTTCGTGTAGGCCGCGCAGTTGAAAACGATTTGCGGCCGCACTTCCTGGAACGCGGAGCGAACGGAATCGGGCTGGGCGATGTCGAGCTGCGGGCGTGCCAAGACAGCTAAAGTCGCTCCGGGCAACGCCTCACGCACTGCGCGCGCAACATCCCAAGCGAGCATGCCTCCACCGCCCGTAATCAGGACCCGAGAAACGGAGTCCATCTCTCAATCACACTGGAAAGGGGTTTGAGTGTCGTCTTCGTGCCGAATCTCGTCGATGGGCTGGCGTTTGCCTTCGCCCATGAAGAGCTGGTTTGGGTAATTGAAAACGACTGCCGGCGCATCGCCGACATTCCGGTACGCATGCACCACTCCTGGCGGCACAAGCACTTGGATCGGATTATCCTGCCCGCCAAAAACGACCTGCTTGCAGTTGAAGGTCGGAGATTCCTTGCGGTTGTCCCAAAGCCAGATTTTGAAATTGCCGGGGCCTAAGAAAACAAACAAGTCAGCTTGGTCTACGTGCTCGTGTGGGCCCCGGGTCACGCCGGGCAGTGTGAGCGAGACATAAGACATCACGGGGTGGTAACGGCTTTCCACTTCGTCGTGCCGGAACGTCTCGGCTAACCAGCCGCGCTCGTCGACAAATTTTCGAACGGGGGTCACCCGGGCGCCTTGGATGGTGCCCTTCTGGAAATCTCTCATGCGTTCTCCTGAAGCATTAAATCGTTTGCTGTTTTGAGCGACTCAAACGTTCCGGCGTCCGTCCAGTTCCCGGTTAGCTGATCGTAGGTGAGAGTTCCCTTCGAGATATACGCATTATTGACGTCGGTAATCTCTAGTTCGCCGCGACCGCTAGGCCGCAGAGTGCGGATGTACTCGAAAACACTGGGATCATAAAAATAGATTCCCGTAACTGCCAGCCGGCTCTTAGGTTGCCGGGGTTTTTCTTCAATCGAGAGGACTTTGTTGCCGTCGAGTTGAGCAACGCCAAACCGCTGCGGGTCGGAAACTTCTTTCAAAAGAATTTTCGCGCCACTCGGTTGTTCATGAAACGCCTGAGCGAAAGACTTCAGGCTATCGGTGAAGATGTTATCTCCCAGAATGACTGCCATCTTTGAGTCTCGGCAAAAGTCTTCCGCTAAGCCCAACGCCTGGGCGATACCGCCTGCTTCGTCTTGGACTTTGTAGGTGAAGCGGCAAGCGTAGTCTTTTCCGCTCCCGAGAAGAGTTACGACATCACCCATGTGCTCAACGCCCGTGACGATGAGGATTTCCGTGATTCCCGCTTCGATGAGCTTCCCAATCGGGTGCAGAATCATGGGCTGCCGGCCCACCGGCAGCAAGTGCTTGTTGGTCACCTTGGTTAAAGGGAAAAGGCGCGAGCCCGTCCCTCCTGCGAGGATGATCCCCTTCACGCCGTCGGCCCTTCTGTTTCAGCGAATTTCACGTCGTAATTCGCACGGTAGTAATCGAAGTATTTCTTATCGCGCACCTTGCGCCACCAGCCCTGGTTGCTCAGGTACCAGTCCACAGTCCGCGTGAGGCCTTCTTCGAAAGAAACTTGCGGTTTCCAACCAAGCTCCTTCTCCGCCTTTGATGGATCCAAGGCATAACGGCGGTCGTGTGCCGGGCGATCGCCGACAAAAGTAATGAGCGATTCCGGCTTATCGAGCATTTTCAAAACCTGCCGAATCACGGTGAGGTTTTCTTTTTGCTCGCGTGCACTGAAATTATAGATTTCGCCCGTGCGGCCGCGGCGGAGCGCGAGATCAATTCCCAGGGCATGATCAGCAGCGTAAATCCAGTCACGTACTTGCTTGCCATCCCCGTAGACAGGGATCGGAAGCCCGTCGATAGAGTTCGCAATGACCAAGGGTAAAAGCTTTTCGGGAAACTGGTAGGAGCCGTAATTGTTCGTGCAACGAGTGATGAGCGCGTCCTGCCCAAAAGTGCGAGCGGAAGCTAATACCAACAAGTCCGCCGCTGCCTTCGAAGCCGCGTAGGGTGAGTTGGGATCGAGCCGGGCGTTCTCACAAGAAAGCGGGGCATCGGGTTCTAGGGTGCCATAGACTTCGTCCGTCGAGACGTGCACAAAACGGCCGACCTGCGCGAACCGGCAAAGATCCGCCAGATTCTGCGCGCCTAGTACATTGGTCCGCACAAAAGCCGCAGGATCGAGGATGCTGCGATCGACGTGCGTTTCTGCTGCGAAGTTCACGACGGCGTCGAAACTACCCGGCGTGAGAATCGCGGCCATATCTGCTGACGCAATATCCGCGCGGATAAAACGGTAGCGCTCGGGCGCGAGTTCCGCGAGATACGCCGCCGTATCTGGGTGCGCGGCGTACGTCATCGCGTCGACATTGGTTACTTGAGCATCGGGATAAGCCTGGAGGGTGTGTTCAATGAAGTGGGACCCGATAAAACCGCACCCACCCGTGACAAGAATATTCTTCGGGTCCATAAACCCCCGAGATTAGGGAAGCTGGTGCATTTTTGTCAAAGGTTTACGGGCCCTCACGGCTGTGGTTAAAAAACGGAGTGAAGCACCTGATTACCGGCGCCGGAGGATTTCTAGGGACACACCTCATCGCCGCCCTGCGCACCCGCTTTCCTCAAGACACCATCGTTTCCATGGGCCTGCATGCCCCGCACGACCCCCAGGTACGTCACTTCGAAACGGATCTCAGCGACGCTGCCGCAGTGCGCACTGTGCTTAAAGCGCAATCACCCGACCGCCTTTACCACCTGGCGGGAAGCGCGCGTGTGAGCCAGGAGATCGGCTTCCCGCAGTATTTTCAGAGCAACTCCCAAACCACCCAGGTTCTGGCGGATGCCCTGGAAACACTGGACCCAAAGCCCCTGCGTCTCTTCTTTTCGAGTTCGGTACACGTCTATGGTAACCAGGATTCTGAAGTAGATGAGTCCGTTGAGCCTCGGCCGAACAATGACTACGGAATGTCGAAGTATCTGGGCGAACGCGCCCTGGAAGCTTTCGCCGGCCGCTCTCCCCACGCCAAAGTCGTGGTCGGGCGCCTGTATAGCTGTATTGGGCCGGGCCAAGGGCCTGGGTTTGTGACTTCCGATCTCGCGCGCAAATTGGCCGCCCTGCCCGTCGGCGGCACGCTGGAGACCGGCCCCTTGGATGCTTATCGCCGCTTTTTAGATGTGCGGGATGCCGCAGCACTCCTCGCCCGGCTTTTGGAAACAGGGGCTGATACGGGATTTGAGATCGTGAACATTGCTTCGCCGAACGAGTTGCAGGTACGCGCGATCGTGGAGCGCTTGGTAACGGCATCGGGGAAAAAAGCGTCCATTCACGCCTCGCCTAGCGATCAAAACCCTTTTCGTGGACTGAAAGTAAACCTCGCGAAACTGCAACAACGCATTCCCGGGTTTCCCTTCTCTCCCCTGGATAAAACACTGCAAGACATTTGGAAGGATCAAGAATGCAAAACGAAGACCTAATCATCATTGGTTCTGGCCCCGCAGGCTACACGGCCGCTATCTATGCCGCTCGAGCCAACCTCAAACCCCTCATGATCGAAGGCTACCAATCGGGCGGCCTTTTGATGCTCACGAGCGACGTCGAAAACTTCCCGGGCTTTCCGGAAGGGATCGAAGGCCCGGAGTTGATGGGCAAATTCCGCAAACAGGCGGAGCGCTTCGGCACTCGCTTCATCCAAAAAGATGCCACGCGTGTCGACTTCTCGTCATGGCCGCTGAAAGTTTATGTCGGCAACGAAGAGTACAGCGCCAAATCCGTCGTTCTCTCTACGGGTGCTGCAACTAAGTGGATGGGTATCGAATCCGAATCCCGGCTCTTGGGCAAAGGCGTTTCGAGCTGTGCGACTTGCGATGGCGCGTTTTTCCAGGGCGCAAAACTAGTGGTAGTGGGTGGCGGCGATTCCGCAATGGAGGAAGCCGTGTTCCTCACCCGCTTTGCTAGCCATGTCACGATCGTTCACCGGCGCGACACCCTGCGGGCCTCGAAAATCATGCAAGACCGCGCGCTCAACCACCCGAAAATCAGTTTCGTGTGGAATAGCGCTGTCGATGAAGTTCTCGGAACAGACGCCGTCACCGGTGTGCGCTTGAAGAATCTCGTCAATGGCGAGACGCAGAACCTACCCTGCGAAGGCGTTTTCGTCGCCATTGGGCATTCGCCGAATACGACGTTCTTAAAGGGCCAACTCCCGCTCGACGAAAAAGGTTACATCGTACTTCCGAAGCGGCCCACGACGGCGACGTCGGTAAAAGGCGTATTTGCTGCAGGGGATGTCCAGGACGTGATTTACCGCCAGGCCATCACGGCGGCGGCCACGGGCTGTCAAGCCGCCATCGATGCCGAGCGTTTCTTGGAAACAGTTCACTAAGATCTGTTCTCGGACAACTATAAGCCGGTCGCGAGAGCGATGGTGACGCGCTGGGTGCTGGAATACTGCGCCATCAAGCTTGAGTGGGCATTCAACCAAACTCCCAAGCCACCGTTGTAGAGCACTGCCTGGCTGGCCGTGTCGTATGCCCCTGCGCCGAAGATCGTAAACCGGTGTAAGTAAATGGCCAGGGCGGAACTAAACCGGTAGCCGAGTGCCAATTGATCCAAGGGCGGCAAGCGCACGTTCAGCTCCATATGGAATGTCTCACGCTCCATACCGACACCGACGTTTAGCTGAGGAGCGGAGATAGCGTTCGTCACCACCGCTGCAAAACGCAGTTCCTTCTGCATGGGAATCAAAACCCCGGCATCGACAGAAAAGTTCGCTGCTCCCGGAAGTTTTGCGGCACTGGCGCCAAAACCGATCTGCCCCACTCGGCCACCTAGCCCCCCGAAAAATCCATGAGTCACCCCAGCCCCCACTTCGCCCACGTAACCGGCGCTCACACCAAACGTTTTGGCGGAGTAGGCCGCCGAAGCGGAAACGCCATAGCCGCTGCCGTCCAACATCGGGGCATTTGCGACCTGAAAGCTGCGGTCTCTTTCAAAAAATGCCAAAGCAGCGGGATTGAGGCGTGCAGCTACGGGTTGTGTGGGCAATGCGATTCCCGCGATCTCGCCCTCAAACGCAGCATTCGGAAACGCAAAGGGCTGCCAGCTCTCCTCCTCCGCCGAAGCGGTGAAAACGGAAATTAGAATAGAAAAAATGATCGAAAATTTTCGCATACGCCGATTGTAACCGTTCGAGTGAACTTTGTCAGAGCTCCGATTTTAAGTTAACCTACGTGTGTTTCGGCTGCCATTGGCGCGGCCCGTCGAAGGGGGTTGGAGTGAATCACTTAGTGCGGGCATTAGCCTGCCTCGTTTTCTTCATCGTGGGGTGCAACAAAATGGCTGTTCAATCTCAAAAGGGCTTTTCCTGGACGTTTGAATACTCCGCGAAGGAGATCGAAACGATTTGCGCGGCCGAGGAGAAAAAACTCCAAGCAGCCCTGGATGCAATCGCCAAACAAACGAATCCCAGTTTCAAAACAACCTTCGGCGCATTCGAAGACGCATTTAATGAGTTCTCCACGAAACTCCAAATGCCGATCTTCCTGAAGTATGTTTCAGAAAAAGCAGACATCCGGGATATCGCCGGTAAGTGTGAAGCATCGACCGAAAAGGCGCGCATCGACGCTTTCGCGCGGGAAGATGTTTACCAAGTCCTTAAGAAAGCCCAAGCGGCAAATCCGAATGCCGATGCCTCCGACAAAAAGCTTATCGAGAAATTCATGCTGGCTTTCCGGCGGAACGGTTTGGAACTTGCGCCTGCTCAAAGGAAAGTTTTCCTCGATAAACGCAAAGAGCTTGTACAGCTCGAAAATGATTTCGGCAAAGAACTCATTGAGTGGAAAGACCACGCAGAGTTCACAAGACAGCAGCTAGAAGGCATGCCCGAAAGCGTTTTGGAGCGCCTCGAGAAAACCGCGGACGGGAAGTTCAAAGTCACGGTCCAATACCCTGACTACTTTCCATTCATGGAAAATGTGAAAAGCGGCGACTCCCGCAAGACGATGGAGCTTCACTATAACCAGCGCGGCGGTAAGCAGAACAAAGAGCGCCTTCAAAAAGCATTGGCCCTGCGGAACGAAACCGCAAAAATGCTCGGTTATGCCGATCACGCCGCCTATGTCCTAGACGACCGCATGGCCAAAACCCCAAAAGCGGTGTCGGAGTTTCTGGGCCGCATCCGGAAACGCATTAGCGCCTTGGGCGAGAAGGAACTCGCTGAGATGGGCGCCGCCAAGAAAAAGGAATTGGCCAGCACCAAAGCTGAGTCCATCCAGGCGTGGGACTGGCGCTACTATGACAATCTCTTGCGCATCCAAAAGCACCACATCGATAAGGAAGCGATCAAAGACTACTTCCCGCTCGATACAGTGAACAAAGGGATGTTTGAAATCTACCAAACTCTCTTGGGCGTAACGTTTGTCGAAGACCCAGCATTGCCTGTCTGGCATAAGAGCGTGAAAGGGTACCGTGTCACTCAAAACGGAAAGGACGTCGCCGTCTTCTACATGGATCTCTACCCACGCGATGGGAAGTACGGGCATGCAGCGGCTTTCACGCTAATCAAAGGCCTGCGCCGCCCGGATGGCGGTTATGAGATGCCGGTATCGTCGATTGTGGCAAACTTCACCCCACCCACCGCCGACAAACCCAGCTTATTGGATCACGATCAAGTGGAAACGCACTTCCACGAGTTCGGGCACATCATGCACCAAGTGCTGACGCAGGCGAAACACGCCACCCTCTCGGGAACCGAAGTTCGGATGGACTTCGTCGAAGCGCCATCGCAGATGCTTGAAAACTGGGTCTGGAATCCAGAAACGCTGGCGAAGCTTTCCGGTCATTACAAGACCCACGCGAAGCTGCCCCAGGACCAGCTGGATCGGCTAATCCAGGCAAAACTTCTTAATGTGGGAACGCGCTACCTCCGCCAGGTGTTCTTGGCGAGTATCGACCAGATGTACCACACGCACCCGCCTAAGGACTCCACGCAGGCGTATTCGGATCTTTATAAGAATATCACGGGCGTCTCGACTCAACCTGGCACGATGCCAGAAGCGGGCTTCGGGCACCTGATGGGCGGGTACGACTCAGGCTATTACGGCTATCTGTGGTCCGAGGTGTACGCACAGGACATGTTCACCCGATTCGAAAAGGAAGGTTTGCTTAGCCCCAAAGTCGGCGCCGACTACCGCAAATGGATCTTGGAACCGGGCGGGGAAACGGAACCCATGGAACTCATCACAAAGTTCCTCGGACGCGCCCCGAACGACGAAGCCTTCTACAAAAGTTTAGGGCTGAAGAATTAAATCGCCAATCTGCTAGAATAAGTCGCATGGTGGGGATACGGCTTGGGGAGTTAATCACTTTCCTGGATAGGCAGACGGCTGCCAGTTTCCGGGGCGACGCGGTGGACACCTTTCTGCGCCAGAACCAGGTCGAGCTGGACGACCTTCTGGATTACACCCGCTTTCGGCAAGACTGCTACGCACGCAACCTCGTTTGGCGGACAGAGACCTACGAGCTTTTACTGCTCGCCTGGTTGGGCGGCCAAAAGGCCTGCATCCACAACCATGGGGGGCAACGCTGCTGGATGACCGTCGCCATCGGTGAGCTCACAGTCCGCAATTACAAACCCCTCTCGCTCACAAAGCCCCAACCCGAGTCGCTGGGCACACCCGAGAAGTATGTCCAAGGCGACCAGGTTTATATCGACGATGGATTGGGCTGGCACAGCTTGGAAAACACCACGACTAAGCCGACACTGACACTGCACCTCTACGCGGCGCCGGTGAAGGAATGCCTGATTTACGATGAGAAAAGCCAAAGCATCCAAAAGATGGAGCTAGTTTCGTTTCCGCCGACTATCGAGGAAGTTCCCGCAGACCCATCTCTCCCGCTTGTGTGACCGGCTCGCGGGAGTTGAGCGCCACACCCTGAAGCACTCTCTCATACAGCTTTCGGTAACCTGCGGCCATTTGCGTGTAGGTGAAGTGCGCCAACGCCCAATCCCGGCAATCTTTGGCTTTGAAATCGCCGAGGTTCGCAACAGCCTCTCGGAATTCTCGCTCTGATGCGCACAGCCGCCCCACCTGCGCAGGAACCAGCTCCTTAAGCGATCCCCAAGGAGTCGCTAAAACCGGCGTGCCACTTACCAGGGCCTCAACGACTGCTAAACCAAACGGCTCATTCCAAAGCACCGGAAACAACAACCCCGCATTGCGTGCGATCGCCTCTGCCTTGGGCCGGCCGCCGAGCATTCCAAGCCACTGCGTCCCACGCCAGTTTTTCAACAACCAACGCTCCCCGCCAACCACTTCCAAGGGCCACCGGGCAGAGCGCGCGATCCGTTGCGCGCCTGTGACGTTCTTCACTTTCCAAGAGGCCTTGGCCAGGAAAAGCAGTGAGCGGTTCTTGCGCTCCTGAAAAACGTACTCACTCGGATCGAGCCCATTGTGCACAAAACATTCGGCGCCATGCCGGCGTGCATGGTCTTGGCTGACAAAAACAGTGTTGGGCAGAAAGCGTTCGCCCGGCCTGCCATTGCCGCCAATGTTTACGGCATAAGGACGCTCAGGTCGGAACTCGGGGGTGTTGAAGTATTGGTAAACATCGTAGCCGGGGAGCTGCGGCTCTAAGGGCCGGCGAAAATCCGGGTACACGACTTCCGCCCACTCGCACTGGGTTCCCGGCAATGCTGCCAAGGTAACTTCCAAGCCCTGCTCCGAGAGCCCCTTAGAAAGCCACCAAACAACGCGTTCCGTTCCGCCGTAGGCAGTCACGGGAAGCTGGGCTTCATGGATTAAAACGACACGCACCCGAGCAAGCTAACACCTGCTCGGGCGCGGAGAAATAGGGATGATAAAGGGATTAGCGGCGAGCAATCGCCGCGGCATAGGCGCGGTATTGGTACTCGTCTACTTCACGCACCCAAGCACCAATGTATTTCGAGACCCAGTTGCGCATCGTGGAATTATCAGAGGTCAAACGCTTTGGCGAAATGCCGCTGAGCTCAAGCTTCTGAACGATTTCAAACCGCAACCCTTTAAGGAAGCGAGCAGCAAGCTTGTCGTCGGCCTTCACCAACCGCGAGTAGCGCTCTTCCAGGAGACGAGCCGCTTTAGGATCTGTGTCCTTAGCGATGTCCAGGACGAACGCCAGGTACTCTGGATAATCATCCATAATAGTACCGGTATCCGAAGTCTGTTTATGGTTAGGGAACGGCATGGAAGCCAAATCCCGAACCGAACCCAATGCCGGGCTACCTACCCAGGCCGCTGCCCAGAGGGCCAGAGCGGCCACCGATTTCTTTGTCGTATTTCCGAAAACCAAACCTGCTAATGCGAACATTGCCTACCTCCCGCCGCGCTACATATCAAGGTTCGTGCCGGACGTTGCACGCACAGAGGGTGTGTAACTTCTCTCGCAAGGTGCCCTTTTATGGCTCTGGGACAGCCGCAAACCGTCCCCCCGACTGAAACCTTCCCAAGTGTCATGCGGGAATGCAGTGGAATGGAACTTGCTCAATCCGCTTCCGGGTCAGCCGCGCAGGGGCGGCGGACATTGGAGTAGTTGCTGGAGGCATTCATGTTCTGGACAAAGTTCTTGCTCGGAGTCACTTTCACAGCGGCGCTAACGGCGCCCGGTATCGCATTCGCGGCTAGCGCCGCTAATAAGGTGGCGGTTCCCGCTGCCGAAACCACACCGGCGGCTACAGCCCCGGTAGCGCCTGAAGCTTCGGCTCCGGTCGCGGCTACGGCTACGGCCCCTGCTCAACCAGCAGTCATCCCGCCTTACCGTACCTTCGTCGCCATTCAGAGTTACATCATGGAAACCAACGGCGATGCCAGCAACCCTATTTCGAATGTGCGCTTAGAAGTAAAATTCCCGGGCGATAAATCGTTCCAGCTTCCGGATGCAGGCCAGTACTGGCCTATCGGTAACGGCCAAACTCAAGAGATCAACCGCACCTTTGAAGTGCCTTACGCTGCCATCCAGAAAGACGGCTTCGGCTTCGTGATCCAGATGGTTCGCAAGGGTAGCAAGATGCTGCCTTGCCAATTCCAAGTGACGCAGCTTTCCGAGTACAACCGTACTTACTTCTGCCACACAGATGTCGAATGGCAGGTGAAGCAGAAGTTCACGGAAGAAAAGTTGAATAAAGAAGGTATCCAGATCCGCGTTTTCACGGACCGCAACACTCCGTCGAAAGAAATTCCGAAAGATGCGCTAGCTGTACGCTAACGCTTCACGAACTCGATTCGGGGGGCGGACAGGCTTAAAACCTGTCCGTCCGTTACTCGCACCAGGGCCTGGCGATCAGGTTGGCCTGGTGCGGACAGAGTGACAGCAACAGCAGCTACCAAAGTATCCGACGCCGGTTCTGCCAACAGGACCGGCGTAGGTTTAGAATCGGCCGCCACTCCCAGTGGTCGGCCGATTTTTTCTTTCATGCCATTCAATCCAGCAAACGCCGTGAGATCGGCTTCCGGCATCGGCCGGTAGCTGTTACGGACCTCTTTAATCTCACCATGGCGGTTCACTCGCACTTGGATCTGCATTCCGAAGATGGGGTATTCCCCTTGGTACGGTTGGTATTTCACCCAGGCACCTAGCGGAGTTTCGAAAGTCTGTGCGTCCAGGCGGTGGTAGGGCTGAATGCCCCATTCCGTCTGGTGAGAAAGCACGTAGGCTCTGGCGATTGTTTCGGCCGGAGTTTGGACGCCACCAAAAACAAGGCGCTTTGGCGCTTTGGCAGAGACCTCTGCCCGCGAGGTGCCCACCGCCTTGGAAGCCGATGGCAATGCTGTCAGAGCGCGGGGCCCTGGAGCGGGGGGAGCCGATCGGAAGACCAAGTAAACCACCACCCCCGCGATGATACTCAGCAAGGCAAAGGCTTTCTTCACAGTGCCACCTCGCCTTCGTAAACCACGTCCGCCGCGCCCTCAGCCATCAAGCGCAAGCGATAACGCAAGCGTTGGCCTGAAGCCACTCCAGCATCGATCGTTCCGGTCACAGAAAAATCTGTCGCCATGCCGCCGGACAGCCCGATAGAAATCGTGCGGCCCGCGGGCAAATCGCCATAAGCCTGCATATAGGTGCTCGCGTGAAGCCGTGGATCGAGCGGTTCGATTTTCACGCGCACATTTCTAGCCGGGACTGCATTGGAATTTCGAATTTTGTAAACAAAGGATGCCGTTCCCGCTACCGAAGCGCTCGCGCGCGCGACAGTAACGGCCGCGGTGAAGTCTAACGGCTTGGAAAGCACCGGAGCATCATAAAAACCTCGAGAGCTAAAGGCCGATTGAATCACAGCGCTATGCCCACCGCAGTGCAGGTCGCCATCCGCTGATAGAAGCGCTTCACGAAAGGCCTTAATGCTGG
>JAIEOG010000444.1 GCA_019750655.1 bacterium | reverse complement strand
GGAAGGAGCCCAGTTCTTTCGCTAGCCGCATGCTGGTTTGGATAGCTTGGTAGTAAATCTCTTCCGAGATGCGCGCCGAAAGCTTGGTCGCTTCTTTGGACTCGAACGGCAGACGCATTTTGAAGAACGCATCTTGCAAGCCCATGAGGCCGAGGCCCACTGGCCGCCATTTCATGTTCGAGCGCTGTGCTTCGGCAATTGGGTAGTAGTTGATATCAACGACGCGATCCAAGAAGGTCACCGCGCGGTCGACGACATCCCGCAGCTTTTCGAAGTCGAATGTATGGTTCGCGGTAACGAACGCGCCGACGTTGATGCTACCCAAGTTGCAAACAGCCGTTTCTTCGGTGTTCGTAACTTCGAGAATCTCGGTGCAGAGGTTCGAGCTGCGAATGACGTTGCCCGGCTGCGCCGTTTGAGCAGAGCGCTCATTGGCTTTGTCTTTAAAGCAGATCCAACCGTTGCCCGTTTCGGCGAGCGTTTGCATCATGCGCGAGTAAAGCGCACGAGCCGAGACTTGCCGCATCGCGAGGCCGCTCGTTTCGAGACGCGCGTAGTGCTCTTCGAAATCTTTGCCGTAGGAGCGGATTAGCTCTGGCGTGTCGCTTGGCGAGAAGAGGCTCCATTGGCCATCTGCTTCGACGCGCTTCATGAAAAGATCGGGGATCCACAACGCTAGGTTTAAGTTATGCGTGCGGCGCTCTTCGGAGCCGGTGTTGTTGCGCAGCTCGAGGAACGTCTCGATGTCGGCGTGCCAGGGCTCGATGTAAACCGCAGCCGCGCCTTTGCGTTTGCCGCCTTGGTTCACGGCGTGCACCGACGAATCAAACACTTTCAAGAACGGGATGATGCCGTTGCTCAAGCCATTCGTGCCTTTAATGAGCGAACCCGAAGCGCGCACCGGCGTCCAGTCGACGCCTAAGCCGCCCGACCACTTTGAAAGACGAGCGCAGTCGGCAATGTTTTTGTAAATGCCGCCCAAGCTATCTTCGGGGATCGTGAGCAAGTAGCAGGAACTCATCTGCGGGTGCCGCGTGCCCGAGTTAAACAACGTGGGCGTTGCGGGCATGTAATAGAATTCGCTGATGGTGTTGTAGAACGAAATGGCTTCGTGCACCGTCTTCGACAAGCCGAGAGCCACGCGCATGAACATCCACTGCGGGCGTTCGATAAGTTTGCGGGTTTTCGGGTGCCGGATGAGGTAACGGTCCACGACCGTCTTCAAGCCAAAGTATTCGAAATTATCGTCGCGCTCGTGGCGAATGGCGTACTCGATCGTCTCGACATCCTGCTCAGCAATTCCCAGGACGGAATCGCTCAAAACTCCAAGCTCGGCCGCCGTCTTGATGTAGTCGCGGAAGGCAGCATCGCGGCCGACTTCTTTGCGGATGTTTTCCGAAAGCATGCGCGCGGCGACTTTGGAATAGTTTGGCTCTTCGGCCATCAACATCACGGCAGTAGAAATAGAAAAGCCGTCGAGTTCTTCGGTGGTGCTGCCATCGTGCAGCCCGCTGATCGTGCGCTTTGCGATTTCCAACGACTCAACATTGGCGATGCCACGGCAAGCACGGTTCACAGCGTGCAAAATCTTTTCGATTTTTACATCTTCTTTTGTCCCGTCGCGTTTGACTACTTGCATGGCGTTGAACCCTTTTTTGAGACCTGCTGGTTTAAATACGAAAGACTTACTTTTTCCACCTGAGTGTACACCCGTTTCCATAGCGACGCGCTGGCCTAACTTTCGTCCGAGACGTCTGGATTTGAGGGGGCGTAAAAGAAGTGCCGCTCAAGTGTGAAATTAAAGATCTGAAAATCCTCTGTCAATTCTGTTCCCCCAGCAAAAGTACGTACGTTTGATCCGCCGTCAACCCACCATCGAGCCGCCCATCTGGGCGCCACCTAGAAGGTGCAGATGTAAATGGAAAACTGTTTGGCACGCGTGCGCTCCGGTGTTGAAAACGGTGCGGTAACCTTTTTCAGAAAGCCCAAGTTTCGCGACCACTTGCTGGGCCGCTTCAAAAACTTCTTGGAAAACGGCGCCGTGCTCCGGACGCACTTCGCCGAGATTGCTCACATGCGTCTTTGGCACGATCAACACGTGTTCAGGTGCCTGCGGGCTAATGTCGCGAAAAGCCAAAACGCGCGGCGTTTCCAAAACTTTCTGGCTCGGCAAAGAGCCATCGATGATCTTGCAGAAGAGACATTCGCGCGCGCGCTTAGGAGCATCCATTTTTACAACCTCTCAGGACCGATCATTAAAAACCTTTGGGCCTTTTTTGCCAATCTCCAGCACTTCGAAAGTGGGCCGTTTCTTCGAAAAAACGGGACCAGTTGTTAACGCTCGGTTAGGATGGGAAAGATGGATTGGCTCTCTCGAATTCGTTCCCGATTTCCCGCGCCATTCGAACCTTTTTCCGACGCGACTGGACAGCGCAACTCGTCGGTGCTGATCGCTCTGGGCATCAACCTCCAGAGCGGCCAAGCCGACATCCTGCTCACCAAGCGCACGCGTTGGGTCGAGTCGCACAAAGGCGAAGTGAGTTTTCCGGGTGGTTTCTGGGAAGCCGGCGATGCCTCCTTGATGCACACGGCTCTGCGAGAATCTCAGGAAGAAATCGGGACGGATCCAAAGCACATTGAAGTGCTGGGAACACTCGCTCCCGTCCAAACGCACCAGGGCGTTACTATCTATCCCTGGGTGGGCAAATTGACACTGCCTTACCTCTTCACTCCCAACCCGACGGAAGTGGAAAAAATTCTCTACCTTCCACTGCAAATGCTCTTAGAGCGCGGCTTGGAACCAGTCACCGTACAAGTCGGCCAGCTCGGAGTCAAAAGCGAAGGGATTTATGTGGGGGAGGAGTTGGTCTGGGGCGCAACAGCCCGCATCTTAGGCAGCTTAAGAGATCGTCTGTTGGGTTAACTATTAAGCTTAACCTCTGATTTAAACTTAACCTGAGCGGCGTAGCCGCCCGGAGGCTTCCTAGCCTTTAAACCCCTGGCCCGTAATAAAGATCTCCCGACTATGCTTGCGGGTACTCAAGGGCCGAAACAAACTATGCTTGGTAAACGCCTTGCGCACCATTTCACGGTAAGTCTCAAAACCCTCGCCCATAAAGACTTTCACGACAAACCCGCCTCCGGGCTTCAAGTGCATTTTCGCATTTTCAAACGCGAGCTCACAGAGCGTTAGCGAAAGCGCGACGTCTCGAAACGCTTGCCCAGAAGTCTTCGGCGCCATATCGCTCAAAACCAAGTCGGCCTTGCGCCCACCCAAAGCCCCGACAATGTCGACGTCCTCGATCGAACCGTGGAGGAAAGTCAGGCGCGGGTCTTCCGGGATTTCCAGGGGGCTCAAATCCACCGCAACCACGTGTGCCGCCGAAAGCGTTTTCAAGCAGTATTGGGTCCAGGAACCTGGGGCAGCCCCGAGATCTAAGATCAGGCGCGCGCCTTTGAGGATGCGTTCCTTCTTGTCGATCTCTTCGAGCTTGTAGATGGAGCGCGCCGCGAAGTCTTCCCGGCGCGCTTTTTTGGTAAATGGGTCGTCGTTCCATCCGCGCATAGGGTGTCCCTATACTGGAGAACCTTCCCACCTTCCATAGATAAGTGGCAGAGCGCAAAGTCGTAGCGGACGGGGTCCTGCGGGCAGTACTCGCGCAGGCGTGCGGTCGCCTTTTCGGCCATCTTCCAATTTGCGGTTTTGGACCGGCTCCACCGCAGAGCTCGCACCGCTTTGAGCAGGTGGGTATCGATTGGTAAAACCAGATCGGCAGGCTGCATGCGGGTCCAAAGACCTAGGTCGATACCGTCTTTAGGGCGGACCATCCAGCGCAGGTACATACATAGCCGCTTGCAGGCACTGCCGCGTTCGGGGTGCGGCAGCAGGTATTTCAGTTGCCGGGCTCTTTGCGCGCGTGTGCCTTCTAAGGACGAGGGCAACGGTTGGGCGGTAAAGCGCGTAACAAAATCGCCCAAGATTTCCCGGGTGTTAGCGCCTTTCGGTTGCGGCACGAAGTACGTCTCCAACGAACCATGGCTTTGGACCGCGGCCCGCAACCAATGGAAGACGATTTCAATATCGGCGCCCGTCGTGAACCGGTGCTTGAAGCTACGGAGTTCGGCGGGAAATTCCCGGTGCAAAGCGGCGGCGGGGGATGGGCCTAAGGCCCGGAGCACGCGCCCTGCACTGCTTAAGATAGTGCGGACATTCCCATAGGCCAGAATGGCGGAAAAGAAGCCTGCGATCTCCTGGTCTTCCTTGGACTGGTAGCCGTGGACCAGAAAGATCGGGTCGCGCGGCAACGAAAAAGCCGAATGGTGCTTTTCGTAGGCCGTTTCTAAAAGGCGGAAGGTGTCCACGCCTCCGGTATAAAGGTACCTACTACCTTTTGGTACGGTAAAAACCGTACCAAAAGGTAGTAGGTACCTTTTTACCCGGTTGAGCGGCGTTGCTTAAAACGAGGGCAATCGTTCAATTCGAAAACGAACTTATTCTGCGCTTCCAAGCTCCGCGCGACTTTCAAGACCTGGGCGCGTGCGCCCAAGATGAATGCCTCAGAAGCGGCTTTCATGTTTTCTTGTTCATCTCGAAGCATCTTCTTCTCTCGGAAGCCGAGCTGTTTGTGCAGGTATTCGGTGAATTCAGCCGACATCCCGATGAGAGCGAACGCCAGCACCTTGGGCGAGGCCTTCGCCAAGATTTCTGCCAAAATCCCTTCCTCTAAATACTGGAATTCCTCGAAATACACGACCTTGCGGAGGGCTTTTGCCAGGAAGCGCGCGTCTTCCTTTTCCGCCGATTCCAAGATCATCGCACGTGAACGCGGGTCGGATTGCTCGATGAGAATCGCGAACTCGCGGATACCTTGCATACTGCTTTTGAAGCGTTTTAGATTGGCGACTGGTTTGGGCATATCTCTATTCTAAGGGCGTTTCATGGCGAAATACATCCTGGCCATCGATCAAGGAACCACTAGCAGCCGCGCTATCCTTTTTGACGCGAGTCTGCAAATCCATGGCAAGGCCACGGCGGAGTTCCCGCAACACTTTCCCAAGCCTGGACACGTGGAACACGACCTCGCCGATATCTGGGATTCGGTTTGTACCTCGGTGCGGCAGGCAATGGCCCAGAGTGGCGCGCGCGGGCAAGATATTGCCGCCATTGGCATCACCAACCAGCGCGAAACAACCTGCCTTTGGCACCGCGATGCGCAGGCGACCCCGCTGACGCGTGCGATTGTTTGGCAAGATCGGCGTACCTCGGCGGAGTGCGAAGCCCTGCGGCGTAAAAAGCTCGGCGGCTGGATCGCCAAAAAAACAGGCCTGGTAATCGATCCCTATTTCAGCGCGACGAAGCTGCAATGGATGCTCAAGAACGTTTCCGGCGCCGCCAAGATGGCGCAAGATGGAAAACTCGCCTTCGGAACCATAGATAGCTACCTGCTTTACCGTCTTTCAGGAGAACACCGCACGGACGTCAGCAATGCTAGCCGCACGATGCTGATGGACTTGAAGACCTGCGATTGGGATCCGGAATTGCTCAAACTCTTCCGTATCCCTAAATCGGTGCTTCCCGAAATCCTTCCGTCGGCCACGGAGTACGGCAAGACGAGGCGTTTTTTGGATTTTCCCGACGGAATTCCGATCACGGGCATTGCGGGCGATCAACAGGCGGCGCTTTTCGGGCAGACGTGTTTTTCGAAAGGCGGCGTTAAGTGCACTTACGGCACCGGTGCCTTCGCCATGCTCAATACCGGGCACAAACCCGTGTTTTCGAAGAACCGCTTGGTGACGACGGTTGCGTGGAAGCTCGGCGGGCAAACAACGTATGCATTGGAAGGTAGTTCGTTTATCGCCGGGGCGGCCGTGCAGTTTTTGCGCGACGGTTTACAGCTCATTCCCTCGTCTCCCTCGGTGGAAGCCTTGGCGGCCAGCGTGGAAGACAATGGGGGCGTAACCTTTGTACCTGCACTCTCGGGTCTCGGCGCGCCCCACTGGGTGTCCACGGCTACAGGGCTGATGACTGGCCTAACTCGCGGTACAACCAAAGCGCATGTCGCCCGTGCGACGCTCGAAGGAATTGCTTTCCAAGTAAGCGAGTTGCTCACCGCCATGGCAAAAGACTACGGCTCGAAACCCAAAGCGCTGAAAGTCGATGGCGGCGCCTCGGCAGACGATCTCTTGATGCAGTTCCAAGCGGACTTGCTCGGCATGCGTGTGACCCGCGCCGCGATCATGGAAACGACCGCACTCGGAGCGGCCCTGCAGGCTGGATTAGCCGTGGGTTACTGGAGTGGTCTCGACGATATCGCCACTCGCTGGAAGGCGTCTCGGGCTTTCGAGTCGAAGATGAAACCGACCGATCGAAAAAAACGTCTCGATAAATGGGCGCGCGCAGTCGAAGCCGTAAAGCTCCTGAGTTGAAAGGTGCCAATCTACTTCGGGGCCCTCAAGGCGCGGGGTGCCACCTGGCTACTTTGGGGCCCCAAAGTAGATTGGCACCTATTGGGGAAGTCGTTTGATGAGCCAGATAGCGTTCGACTCTACGAGATCGGTGGTCCCCGCGGGTCTTTCGGTTTCGGAGAAGCCGGCTCTTAAGAACATCTGGTGGCTTTGAAGAACAGGGGTCGTTTCTGCAACGATCTCCGAGTAGCCCCGTTGGGCGGCAAATCGGATCATGCCATCCAAGACATGCTCGCCGAACCCGCGGCCTTTGAATTCATCGTCAAAATACATCTTTCGGATTTCAACCGTTTTGTGCCCTGTTGGCACCATCGCGAACGTTCCCGCGATTTCTCCTGAGGGCTTTTTCAAAGTGTAGAGGAAACCGCCCTTAGCATCGAATTCTCCGTCGATGTTTTTCAGGTCTGTTTCCCGTTCTCGCGGGACAGAGAAACCGAGCTTCGCGCGCTGCTGGATAATAAAGTCTTCGACTTCCTTAGCTTGCGCAGAACTGGCGCGGGAGAGCTCCAGCCCAGGCGTGCGGCGGGCGACTTCATCCCGCACCGCTTCTTCCAGCGATGCCACATCTGCCTTAGCGAGCGGGCGAGGGGACAGTCTCGGAATGTCGATGTTAGGTACCGTCACCGAATGTTCCGAGGGTTTTTGGAAAACCGTCATATTCGCAAAGCCGTAATAGACGGGTTGGCTCGGGCCAATGGGGGTTAAGCCCGCCGCAATTCCTAGGTTGCGTTGCTCATGCGGATCCAAGAAGTGGATTTTCTGGAAATCGCCCATATTGAAGACCGTTAAAAGAGCTACATCGAGCGCTGTCAGATCTTCGTTGTTTTTGTAGGCGTCTTTAACCAGCGTGCGCAAAAACTCGCGGGGGTTTCTTTTAAACTCGGGTGTGGGGTCGATATAGGTCATCGTGCCGCCCGGGACGAGCTGATTGCTCATCAAATTGAAAGCAGGCAGTCGCTGTGTTTCCGGAAGAGCGAACATCGTGAGCACGGAGGAAATCCCATCAAACTGCTGGCCGCGAAGCAGCTGCGGATCGAAGGCGCTTCCGCGCAGCAAGCCAAAACGGCCGTAGTCAAACATCCGAGGGCCCGCGTGCTGCGCTTGGATCTGATCGGCAACCGAATTCAAAACGTCCATGCTGCGGCTCAGGCTTCCGCCGGCTACATCGAGGCCCATGATCATCGCACGCGGATTGCTCGCCATGGCGCTGCCGATAAGGTTTCCATTCCCAATCCCCACGTCGAGCAAGTGCGGCGAGCTACCGCCAAAGAGGGCTGCTTTCGGAAACGCATCCACGGATTGTTGCACCATGCTGCGGTGGCCATCGGTGTGAGTGGAAACGGCATGAAAGCCGGTAATGAGATAAAGCGCCCATTTCTGGGGATCCGTAAGCCTGCTCAAGGCTTCCTGAATGGGTTGGTGCGCATCGGGATCGCTTGCGACTTTATCGAAAATGGCGAGCGCTTCTTCTTCCGTTTGGACCTTATGGAAGGGTGATGCGCCAATCGCTTTCTCAATGGTGGCGAGTCCCTGGGGCCCTAAAGAACTTTGGATCTGGAGCTGCCGGCGGTCTCGATCTTCATTGGCTATTAGCTCAACGGAGTTCGCGGGCAGAACGGAAAAGATATTGTCGCAGAGAAAGGGCACACTGGTGCGCTTGGCAAAGACAGGGTGTCCGAAGAATACGGCCACCACACCCAGAATGACTTTCCAGCTATTCATTAAGCCTGCGCACTCACGCACGAATCCGCTCAATGCAGTTGCAAGCTACATTCCGCGGATCGTGCGCACTGTATGCTGGAAGAATTCTGTTTAAGGGACGTAAACCGGCAGCGCCTACCAGAGGTCCATGCGTTGATCGGGGGCGCGGTACATCTTATCGCCCACCTTGCACGCATAGGCTTCATAGAAACCCGGTTGGTGCTTCAACGGCTCGTTCACACGAGCGACCGGCTGCGCATGGGGATCGATGCGGTAACGCCGCTCGAGTTCCTTCGGCCGCTGGACGGCGCACCAAGCGCGCGCGTACTGCAAGTAGAACGCTTTCTTGGCTTCTAGAGAACCTTTGCCCCCAGGGAATGCGGCTTCGTAGGCGAACCGCAATCCGGAAGTATCCGCGATGTTTTCGCCGAGAGTGAACTCTCCGTAGTTCGGGTTGATGTCCTTGGGAACGAGAGCCCCAAACTGATCCACTAGCAATTGGGTGCGCTTATCGAATTCTTTGGAATCGGCTTCGGGCATCCACTGCACAGCCGCGCCATTCTCATTGTACTTGGAACCATTGTTATCAAACCCGTGCCCGAGTTCGTGGCCTACCACCACACCGACTGCCCCAAGGTTGGCAGCATCTTCCAGCCCTTGATCGTAGAACGGGTATTGGAGGATCCCCTGTAACATCACAAAGGCATTGTCCGGCGGGCTGTAATACGCATTGATGGTCAACGGGCCGCGGTGCCAGTGGCGCCAGTCGCGCTCGACGCCAAATTCGGCCAGTGTCTTTTCCAAACCTTTAAAGGCACGGAGCTTCCCGTTCGCGATAGGCGTTTTGGCGTCGTAAGTCGCCACGGGCAGGAAGTCCCATTGGTCGTCGTTGTCCGGGCGTACGAGCTGCATGCGGGCCTTGCGCATTTTGAGCAAGGCGCCGTCTTTGCCATCTTTGGTTAACCAAGTATTGCCTTCCAATCGGCGGATGATCGCCTGGCGTACCGTGTCGACGAGAGAGGCGAAACGCGGCTTATCAAACCCAGGGAAGACCTGATCGATAATTTCCGCATCCAGCTCCTTATCGAAATCCTTCATCGCCGATTGCGCGCAGCGCTCGCTGCGTTCAGGAAGCTTGGGCGGGCCGCCGAGGTGTTTGTTTTCAAAAGCGAGTTTGCGCTCAAAGTAGACGGGGAAAGCGTCCTGCATCACTCCCGATAAGGTGCGGTACAGGTAGACATCTTTCAGAGTCTGGAGCGGCTCTTTTTCCAAGGCCTCATTCACGAAAGTCAGGTCTTCGACCGAGAGATCGCGCGACTGCGTGGAGTCTGGCAGGCGGCTGAGCACGGCCTCTAGGCCGAGGTTGGGGTAGCGCTTGGCCCATTCGTCTCGTGCAATCGAGAGCGTTTTGTCCGCGTAGCGTTTCCGTGCAATGAAGGGTTCGGGAGTTAGCTTTGCAAAGCTGGCTTCCAGGGCCACGAGATTCTTCGCACGGTCTGCCGCATTATCCGGGTCCACTATCTGGAAGAACAACTCCACCAGCGCTTGAAAATCTTTACGCACGTCTTCGGAATCGTAGTTTTGTTTGGAAGGTAAAGACATCAGAGACGCGCGGAAAACGATGTCGTTCTGGAGCGGATCGGCAAGATTGGGATCGGGCTCAATCCCGACCAAGCTTGTCTCCGGCGATAAGATATTCCGGGAAAGCATGTCCCCTAATTGTGCGCGTGTGGTGATTGCGGCGAGTTTTCCGAGCTCGTCTTGGACTAGTTTTTTCTCCTCGTTCACGCGGGCAGGAACATCCAAGCAAGCCAGAAAGGTCGCCTGGAGCTGTTGGGTGCGGGGGCTTAGATCTTTACGAGAGCCTAATCCCTCAAGAAACTTCAGCTTCTGTGTAAGCAGGCGCTCAAAAGAATCGTTGAAGGCGAAAGCGTGCCGGCTTCGATCGTCGCGCAGTTTGAAAGAAGCATCTACCCGGCTGCAGGCATATTCGTAGAAGTTGTCGCAAGGCGCCACGTCTTCCGCGATGGGAAACTCCCGCCGATCCGGGATATCACTAGAAGGCACTACCGCTGGAGGCGTGACAGGCACGACGGGTTTCGGCAGAGGAGTCGACTGAACCGTGCGTTTCGAACAACTCACCAGGGTTAAGGTCGCTAGCAAAGCAAACGTAATAGCCTTCACATTTCCTCCGAGCCAGCCAAGCTATCTGGTTGGTGGCGGGGGTCAACAAAAGCCTGCAGAAGAGACTGCCAATGCGTTGCGCGGGATGTCTAAGCCGCGTATTGAAAACGCCTTTCGATATAGTTAAAATTAAAGAGTAGTCAGTTCTTCACCCCGCGCTCCCGCGGGGCCCAATCACCTAAAACGAAAAAACGCCAGCAGCGAAAACAAGTCTCCTCGACTCGTTACGCCTGCGCTGTCTCTCCACGCAAATCTATGAAAACCACCACCAAAGACGATCTGCTTACCTTTTTGCGCCGTGACGATTTGATGCGCGCCTCCCTCGTTCTGGGCCGCATTGAAGATCCACGTTTTAATTTAAATACATCCGTCGATGCCCTGCTCTCGATTGCCGCGCGTGTTTGGCACCTGAGCGGCGGGATGCACGAAGACAGCATAGTAATGGTCCACACCATTAATAAGGTGCTCTACGATGAACTGGGGCTCCAAGTTTCCGCCGACCGCAGCAAGCGCGTCATGGACGATCCCAAGCGCTACCTCCTGCACGAAGTGCTCGATCGCAAAGTAGGCAGCCCGCTGACGATGGCCATCCTCTATTCGATCCTTTGCGAGCAAGTGGGCGTACCGCACGAATGCATCGCGATCCCGGGAAATTTCCTGATCCGCATTCTGGACAGCGTCGATGATTTCTATGTCGACCCGTTCGACCAAGGCCGTTTGATGAACGCGACAGAGTTCCAAAAGAAATTCCGCTCTACCCTGCAGCGCAACCGCATGATGCAGACCAATCTTTTTGAAAAAGCAGGCGGCGAGCAATTGGTTTCGCGCCTAGCGCACCAGCTTAAACAGACCTATGTACTGAAGGGCAAAGCGTTGGAAGCGTTGCAGACCGTCGAGATTCTAACGGCGCTGCACCCTGAGTCTCCGGAGCTCGCGCGCGATCGCGGCATTCTGTACTGCGAGATGGAGTACTTCTCCAAGGCGATGGATGATTTGAAGTCCTACCTAAAAAAACGCCCACAAGCCGACGATGTCGCGGACATCAAAAAGCTCACCACGATGCTTAAGGGTTACCGCGAAATCGTGAACTAGCGGAACTTGGCCCGGATTTGTTCGGCGATCTTTGCGGCCGATATGCCGTACTTATCGTAAAGAGCGCCGGGATCTCCGGACTCCCCGTACTTATCCTGCAAGCCTAGCCGCAGCAGCTTTCCGCCAAAGCCTTCTTCTGCCAGCACTTCGGCCACGGCCGTCCCGAGCCCACCGACGACGTTATGGTCTTCCACCGTAACGATGTGCTTCGAGTTGCGCGCCACGCGCACAATCAAATCACGATCAATCGGCTTCAAGGTGTGGAAATCCACCACCCAAGGTTGGCCGCCGACATGGTCGGCTGCCTTCAAAGCTTCTGCGACCGTCGCGCCAGAAGCAAAGAGCGCAAGGTCTTTGCCTTCTTTCAGGACCGTTCCCTTGCCGAAAACAAACTGCGATTCACTTTCGTAAACCGCTGGTAGCTTCTGCCGGGTCAAGCGAAGGTAAACCGCGCCTTTGTGTTTGGCGGCATACCTCACAGCCGCAACGGTCGATAAGTGATCGCAAGGCTGCAGAATGGACATGCCGGGCAATCCGCGCAGCACGTTCACATCTTCCAAGCCCATTTGCGTGTAACCGTCGTCGCCAATCCCGAGACCAGCGTGTGTGCCGACGATCTTCACGTTAGCGTCGGAGTAGCCGACAGAAACGCGGATGGTCTCATAGCGGCCCGCCACGAAAGCACCGAAGCTGCAGAGAAACGGCACATAACCCGTAAAGGCGAGTCCCGCGGCCGTGCCGACCATATTGGCTTCGGCAATCCCCATTTGGAAAAAACGCTCTGGATACGCCTTGGCAAAAAGCACGCTCTTAGTGCTGACGCTCAAGTCGGCGTCCAAGACGACGATGCGTGGGTCTTCCTTTCCGAGGGTGACTAACGTTTCACCGAATGAATCGCGTGTGGCTTTGGCGCTCATCGCTTGCCTCCCCGAATTTCTGCAACGGCTTTCTGGGTCTGCTCCGCGCTTGGGGCGACACCGTGCCAGCCTATATTGTTTTCCATGAAGGAAACGCCCTTCCCTTTGACGGTGCGAGCGATGATCATGGTCGGTTTTTCTTTTTCTTGGCGCGCCTTGTCCAAAGCGCCCAAGATTTCACCGAAGTCATGGCCGTTGATCTCATGAACGGCCCAGCGGAATGCGCGCCACTTTTCTGCCAGCGGCTTTAAGTCCATCACTTCGTCGACATGGCCATCAATCTGGCCGTTGTTATTGTCCGTGAAGCAAATGAGGTTGTTCAATTTGAACTTCGGGGCCGAGAGAGCGGCTTCCCAAATCTGGCCTTCCTGAGTTTCCCCATCGCCTAGCACACAGAAAGCGCGGGAGGATTTTCCGGCGAGTTTAAAGCCTAATGCCAAGCCTTGAGCGATGGAGAGCCCTTGGCCCAGCGATCCCGTCGAAGCTTCGGCCCAAGGAAATGCCACGCGATCCGGGTGGCCTTGTAGCCGGGAGTTGATTTGCCGCAACGTCGCCAATTCCGATTTTGGAATCGAACCCTGATTGGCCAATACGGCATACATCGCCGGTACGCCATGGCCCTTGGAAAGCACGCAGCGATCGCGGTCTTCCCAGTCGGGCCGCTGTGGGTCTTGTTTCATCTCGTGGAAGTAAAGCGCGACGAGAATATCGATGACGGAAAGCGAACCGCCCGGGTGCCCGGACTTCGCTTGTTCCAGCATTGTCAAAATGTCCACGCGGCAATCCGCCGCAAGGCGTTCAAGCTTTTGGATCGTTTGGGAATCTGCCATGGCTTTTTCTAGCCGTTCACCCGGCGTAAGGCATGCTTTTTTTCAGGAAAAGCGAACTCTTCTTTATTGCCCAGATTGGATTTCTAGGGGTTCGGCCGGTGGCGAGAGCTTGGTGACGAGGGCTTCGAGTTTGCGCTCCACATTTCCACCTTCTGGGTGGGCGCGGCGGTATAGGAGAATGAGTTGAAGCAGCGCCGGGTGATTGTCTGCGTTTTTGGCGATTTCTTGAGCGAGCCGGATGATGCTGTCATACGGGGTCGCGGCGAGCCAAGGCAGAGGGGGCGCGTGCCCTGCCCGCAACGCTCCGACGGTGGCCTGCGCCGCTGCGACGGTCTCCAAGCGCAGGAATGTGGGTGAGAAAAAGGAGAAGATGGTGGCGCGTTCCTCAGGGGTCAGGGCCTCGGCATCTTTTTCCATCACCCCACACAGCCGTTGTTTAAGGGCATCGTTATACGGGTTGATCTCTAACAGCGACGTCCACAGGTCCACCCACCCGCGGAGATTTCCCTCTGCCGGTTTAATCGCGCGATCCCAGGCGATAAACTCAGCGCGCGTTTGGACATAGGAAGGCCAGCGTTGGAGAAAACGCAGGCCGAGCGCCAGGATCACGCCCGAAGCAAAACCGATGACGTGCGCCAGATGATCCACGCTATCCACGCGGCTCGGGAGAAATTGCCCCATAGAGAGCACGAGTTCCAAAAGCAGGACATCCAGGAACACAAACCAAGAGGTTCTTAAGTGAATGGTTCCATGCCGACTGGGGAACCAGAAAAAGTACAAAGTACGAAACCGGAAGTTATAGACGTAATAAGCGCCCATCAGCGCAAAAATGCCGCCGCTCGCACCAATGTGCGGGATGAACGTAGAAGCATCCGTCCCGAGCCAGATGCTCGTGAGTAAGCCCAGACTGCCCCCTAAAATAAAAATGGAAAGGGTGCAGAGAAAGGGAATGAACGTCGTGCAAATCCGCGCACCCGCAAACACACCAATCCAGTTCAAAACCAAGTGCGGTAGACTGCCGTGCAGGAAATTTGCGTAGATTAGGCGTTTGTAGTCCCAGTTTCCTTGCGAGGGGGCGAGATCCAAGAGGGGCCGTTTGCTTAGGTATTTTTGGGTGCTTTCTGCTAGCTGGTTATGGCCCGAACCGTCGGTAACGACAGTCGCGCGCAGCTCATTTACGTACTCGTAATCCGCGGCGATGGTTTCGTAACTGCGCAAAAACCCAACCCCTAAAAGCAACAAAAGCACAAGCGCCGGCCAGAGCATCGGCGTGTGTGCCTTAGGCACTTCTGGAGAATAGGGCACCATCAAGATCATGGAGGCCCTCCCCGCACTCGTTTGACGACGGTACGCGTGGCCAGATCATGCAATGCTCGGTGGTCTTTTCGGATGGCCGCACAGACCGGGCTGGCGAGAAGCGTAAGCCCGAGCGGTTTGGCTAGGCCTTCTCGTAGGAAGGTCCACAAAATAGAGGGCCGTTCTCCTGTGCGAGCGTCGACGACGCGGATACCGAGTAAGAGTTTCGCTGGCGTTCCCCCGAAGCGGTGGGTCGTCCAAATGAAATAGAAATACGCCAGGCAAACCTTGGCGCTCCAACTCACAAATAGAAACAAGAAAACGAAATTGGAACTTTCCGGATCGACCCACTTACCGAGGAGAACGGGGAAAGTGCTGCGGAAGGTTTCCACTAGCTGGTGCACAGCAGAAGTTGCGAGCGAGATCAAAATCAAATCGAGAAAAAGCCCAGCAGTCCGCATGGGCAAATCGGCATTGGGGCATTCGAGCAAGTGCTCGTTCTCGGCATCTTGGAGGGTGTCGAGGATCGAGCGCTTAGTACGGCGGCGTTGTGCTGGAGTATAACTGCCCACAGCTCCCCCTTAACGGCTCCAAAACGCAAACAAGGCTTGCGCGTGCTCTCGCAGCTCCTCGACGTGCGCGGCGGTAACAGTAGCCGCCGGTTGTGCGATCCAGGCTTTCAAACGGTGGCACCGCAGCAAGCGGGCAAAGGCGTCTTGCACGCGGCTGGTGTCGTGCGCTGCGAATCCGAGGTGATTCACCAACCAAATACCGTCGAGCTCCAGATCTTGCCCAAAGAGGTAAGTCCAAAGCGCCGCCTCGATGAGGCTCGGCACTGGCACCGGGTGATCTGCGCTCGCATGCAAGTAGCGCAGCGAATTGCGGAAGGCCGCAAGCGGCAAGCGCTCGTGCGCGGGCCAAAAAGCTGTGTGTTGGAGCTGCAACTCCCAAGACTGAACTAGGGGGGCTGCGAGTTGTTTGTCGGGCCCTGTGAGCAGACCTTTCAAAGCCGCCTGGCGCGTGGGCCAGAAAGCGCGCAGTGCTTCTGCGAGACCATCTTGTGTTTCGGTTTCGATTGCGAGGCAAAGCTGAAAGGCTTCTAAGCGCGCCAGCGGATCGGCCGGCAAACCTTCTGAGGGCTCCTGGCGGCGCAAGTGCAAGGCTGTTTCGTAGAACTCTCTAGCGCGCGCGGAACCCGGGCTCGCCCAGTCTTCGATCACGTGAGTAGCGGTCGGAAAAGCTTCGGGCACGGACTTCACCACCGAGGGCGGTGGGGGCGGCGGAGGGTTGCGGCGCGGGAGAATCTCCGCAGCCGGAGCCGTTTTCTCTTCGGCCTCGTATTCGTCGTGTCCTGGTTTTGGCAACCATTCTGGAATGGGGCGTTCCGCGATTTGCGGCATTTCCGGAAAAGCGGGTTTCGAAGCGAGGTTGATGATGCTGCCGATGACCGTACGATCGAGTTCCTGCGTTTCCGTCCCAGGGCGGTAATCCGACAAACGGATGCTTGAGAGCATATCCGCGCCCGTGACGCCGGCGGCTTCGAGTTCCTGGAGAAAAAGGTGGAAGGTGGCGCGGAAGCGCTTTTCGCTTTCCGCAAATTCGGCATCGGGTGACGGCACGTCGCGTGTGTCCGCGAGCCAGGCCAGAATTTCCGAAAGCGTTTTCGCTTCCAGAAAAAGCGCGCGGCAGCACGGCTCATTCAAGAGCTGAAGGGCCAGCTGCTGCAGTTCACCGGGGCTTTGGAGTAATGCGTCCACTGTCCCCTCACTGCTTGATCAGGCATTTCGCCCGAATCTGTTGTGCAAGCTCCCTTTTTACCCGTTCGATCCAAGCGGAAACCGTTTCTGCTGAAACGGCATGGTCGCGCCCGATCTCTTCGACGGTTACGCCGTCAAAATAACGCGTGATTAAGTCCCGGCTATCGGGGTTCAACGCGGCTACTGCTTCGTCGAACTTTTCCAAAATCTGCGCTACAGCGTCCGTCACGACGGTCTCGTCCAGGAGTTGCTCCATGTCCCGGATCCAGAATTCGCGTGAGTGCTTCATTCGTCTCCCTGGCCGCCCGCTTAGACGCGATGCGGCAAATCCATACTCTCCCTATCGGGCGAAATGACGCAGGGCTTAACGAAGGAATGACAAAAAGCTCGGTTTTATGGTATTTTACGGCATCGTCTGGTTGATTATGTTGAATATTCAAGTACTTATGCGTTTTGGTCGGGTTTTGGGGTTGGTGGCGGGATTGTTTCTAGCCTCCTGCGCAAGCCAGGAAGTAAACCCGGATGACCCAGATTCGGTCTTTTCCGAGGCCGAGCGCCTTTATACAGACAAGCAATACCTGCTCGCTTTAGAGCGTTACCGCGACATCAAGAGCCGTTTCCCCTACAGCCCCCGGGCGACCGACGCTGAACTGCGCATCGCCGATACGTACTACGCCCAAGACAGCTTCCTCGAAGCCGAAAGCTCCTACGAGATTTTCCGGGAACTGCACCCGTCGTACCCTAAGAGCGACTACGTCCAGTACCAGATTGCCATGTCCTATTTCATGTTGGTGCCCGAGAACAGCGCGCGCGATTTGAGCGCGGCCTATCGCTCTATCGATGCCTTCCAGCTTCTGAAACAGCGTTTTCCGGATTCTAGCTACGTCGCCGAAGCGGATAAGAAGATCATTGAAGCGCGGCACCGCTTGGCGGAACACGAGAACTACGTCGCGGATTTTTACTTCAACCGAAGGCACTACCTTTCAGCGAGCTACCGCTATGCGGCGTTGCTGAAGGAGTTTGCGCAGTCTGGCTACGATGAAGAGGCGCTCTACCGACTGGGACAGTGCTATTATAATATCCGTATGTACGATAGCGCGAAGGACACGCTGGACCGCTTGATGCGCGAGTTCCCGCAAACCGGTTACTTGAGCAGCGCCCAGTCTCTGATGAGCGATATCGAAAAGAAAAACTAGCCCTCTTGCGCTCGTTCTAGGCAAGGGCTCTTACAGCAAGAGCACCGCATGGATTCGAGAGCTCCCAATCTAGACGATTTATTAAGGATGGCCCGCGAAGATATTGCGCGCAGCAGCCTTACGTCCGCGGAAAAGACCCTGGAGCAAGCCCTCTCTATCGATCAACGCTGTTCCGAAGCGTACCACCTCTTAGGGTGTGTCTACTCCAAGCGCGGCAAGTTTAAGAAAGCCACCATCGCATTTCAGAATGCTTTGCAAATCGATCCCTTCCTCACCGAAGCGGCGATTGCCTTGAGCAGCCTGTTTAATGACGTGGGTAAATACCGCGAAGGCGCGGCCGTTTTCTACCAGGCAAAAAAGCATCTCGATAAGGTGCCCGCGGGCCACGATCCCAAGATCAACCGCTCACTCGCCCAAAAGCACCACGAGCTGGGCCTGCTCTATATGCGCTTCGAGCGTTTTGCAGAAGCCAACCACGAATTCAACAAAGCTTTGAACCTCGATCCTAAGAACGAAGCTGTCAGCATCCAGATCGCAAAGTCACTCGCAAAGCTCGGCGATCGGGGAGCTGCGGAATCGTTTCTCAAACAGACCATTGCGCAAAATCCGCGCTCTGCCGAAGCCCGAATCCAGCTCGGCATTCTCTTGCACTCTCAGCAGCAGGTGCGGGAAGCCCAGCGGGAGTGGCAGGACGCTTTGCTGATTGACCCGAACAATCGGCAGGCGCAAATGTATTTGAATATGGTCGAAATTCCGTCGGGCAATTCTTAGAACATGCACGCCGTCGCTGTGGGCATTTTCAGTTTGGCTTTATCGCTCGCCGTCCCGGCTTCAGCAGCGAAGAAAACCAAGCTCGCTCCTCGCAAGGCCGTCCGCGCGGCACCCGTACGCCCAGCCCCCGAGCGCCGTTTGACCGAGGCCCCCTCCACACCCGCTCCGGCTTCTAACAACACCGCTCGCCACACCTTGGAGCGGCCCGGCACTTTTCGTCGGCAATTTCTTTCAGGCTTTGGCACTTTGACTCTGGATGTCCCGACGGTAGCGCTGGATTCGCAGCTGCGGTTTCTGGTGAGTGATCGCTGGCCACTGTATGTGGGTGGAGATGTCCTCATTGCGCTGCCTACCTATGGGCATTTCCTCAGCGCCAATGCCGGGGTTTGGTACGATTTCCTGCTCGCGGCCGAGCCCGCGGCGACCCTGAGCGTGGGGGTTTTAGGCGGTCCCGCCTTCGTAAGGCGCATTCCGGGGTATCCGGATAGCTCTATTACGGCCTTTGTCGATGCGAGTATTGGCTTTGAAATCGACGAGTTAGCGTCCGTCCGTGGACAAGTTCGCCCCGGTATAGTAGGTGGCAGGTTTGCTTTCTCGGTGGCAGCCTTGATAGGTTTTCGCTTCCGCTAAAAGAGGTGTGCAGTGTTCAGTAATACGCGTGGGCTAACGTTTGACGACGTGCTTTTGGTCCCTGGCTACAACGGAATCCGTTCTCGCCAGAACGTCACGACCCAGGTTGAAACCCACGGCCGCACTTTCGACCTCCCGCTGATTAGCTCCAATATGGATACCATCACGGGCCTGCGGATGGCGGACACGATCACCGACCTAGGCGGCATGGCAATTCTCCACCGCTTCATGTCGATTGACGACAACGTGAAAGAGTACCAATCACTACGCCACCCGAAGAAGACGGGCATTTCCATTGGTATTGGCAAAGACGGCATTGATCGCGCTGAAGCACTGATTGCTGTCGGTGCCGACATCATTTGCGTGGATGTCGCCCATGGGCATTCCAAAGAAGTGAACCGCACTATCCGCACATTGCGCGATAAACACGGAGACAACATTCTGGTTATCGCCGGCAACGTCGCGACCTACGCGGGGGCGGATTACCTCGCAGCTGCTGGTGCAGACATCATTAAAGTCGGCATTGGTTCTGGCTCGGTTTGCACCACGCGCATCAAGACGGGTTTTGGAGTTCCGCAGCTCTCAGCTCTGCAAGACTGCCGCAAAGTCGACAGACCGCTCATTGCGGATGGTGGCGTACGCTTCCCCTCGGATGCGGTGAAGGCGCTCGCGGCGGGTGCGGATTTCGTGATGTTGGGCGGGATGTTGGCCGGCACGGATGAAACGCCCGGTGAATCGGTTGCGAAGAAAACAGCCGACGGGAAAACGGTGCAAGTGAAGCGCTTCCGAGGCATGGCTTCGCGCGAAGCCCAGGAAGATTTCATGGGCAACATGTCTGAATGGAAAACAGCCGAAGGCGTGGCCATCGAAGTCCCCGCCCGCGGTCCAGTGAAGAACGTCATCTTAGACATCATGGGCGGTATCCGCTCAGGAATGACCTACTGTGGGGCCTCGAATATCAAAGGGCTGCAGCGCAAAGCACAGTTCATGGAGATCACTCCCGCATCGCGCGTGGAAGGATCGCCGCATGCCATTGGCCGGCTTACTGAGTAATCAGGTTTTTGTTTGGTTGTAGAAGTGGGCGATAAACTTCTGTAGGAAGGCCTGCTTCGTGGGGCTAAGTTTCACGAACTCGACGCCTATCCCACTCTTAGAAGATCCACGCGCCCAACGCACAATCGAACGCTCTGCATCTCGAGCGCTCTGCGTATCGACGGGGTGAATCACTTTAGCTTCTAGCAAGGTCTGTGCTTCGAAGTGGATTTCTACCAGAATTTCCTGGCCGATCTGGATTGGCGCTGTGCAGTGCAAGAAGGCGCCCCCAAGCGACACATCCACAATTTCACAGGGGACAGGTGGCGTTGACTTGTCTGGCGACAAGTAGACAAACCCAGAGACATCCACAGTAACGCGTGGAAATCGTCGTCGGTTATCATCAGCGGAATTCTGCATTCCTTAATAATAGCCTATTTCTTTTCGCCAATCGAGGCTAGCAGGTCACCGAAGAAGCGTTGGACCTTATCGCTGGAATACTGGTTAAAGGGCTTGGTGACCGGCGACATGATTTCGCCGTCTTCTTTAACGTGCTGGAGGCCACCGCAGTGGCCAATCTCGTGCCAGAGCACGGCTTGCATGAGTTCGTCGTCGTTGAAAATAAAATCGCCCAGCTCAATCAAGCAGTTTTCCGCTGTCAAAGTGGCGCGGCCCGCAATGCGCGTTCCCGCTATGCCGCGTCCCGGCATTTTGATGTACGCATAATCCACGTGGGAAGCAGCAGCCACTTCGCTGTCGAAGGAAGTAACGAATCGGATGTTGATGTCCGAGCCCGTTCCGCCCGAGATGTTTAAAATCGAAAGTCCAATCTGGGAATTGAGAGAAGTAATAACCGTATGAACGGCGCTCGACTCCGACGAGTCAAACCCTTGCATCGAGTTTATTCGCGCGGGCCAACGGAGCGCGGTGGCTCTCCATTGTCCGCAACCACTCAGAACTAACACCACCGCAAATAAGAACTGCCACTTCTGCCGCAACATGAACAATCCACTCCACAAAACTCAGCAACAACAGGAACTCGAACTGCCTTTGGAGTAGTGCAAGGGGGGCGCCAGCGCACGGAGAGTGGGCGTGCACACGTGGTATACTCGCGCCGATGAAGGTCGTAGTTCTCAGCCAAGCGTTGCACCCAGCCTATGGCGGCTCTGCGGTGTCTGAAGCCTCTCTGTGCGCGAAGCTGCAAGAGCGGCACACGGCGGTCGTGCTTTGCCCCGCAGGCGCTTACGATGCCGAATTTGGGCGCAGATTTGGCTTAACAACCGTCAAAGAATTTCAGCCTACGGATGTTTTGCGTGCCTGGTTGCAGCCTACGCACTGGCTCAATAGAGTCCTGGACGGTGCGGGTGTCGTCCATGTGAATGGCCACTGGCGCTGGGATTTCATTCTCTTGGCGCGGATGGCTCACGGGCGCGGCATCCCTTACCTCTTGCACCCGCGCGGCATGCTTTGGGTGGGGCACCGCAAAGTCTTTTTAAAGAAGGTCTTCAACTGGCTCCTGGGGAATTGGGTGGTTTCGCACGCCTCGCGTGTAATTGCTCTGAGCCAGTTCGAGCGGCAGCAATGGGCGCCCTATGGTTTATCCGAGGAGAAATGCCCCATCATTCCCAATGGGATCCAAAAGGTCGCGACGCCCTCAGAGCAAAGGCCTTACGCCCTGCCCTACTATTTGTACTTAGGCCGATTGGAGTCGCGTAAGAACCTCGTGTTCCTCGTCCAAGCCTTTAGCCGCTACGTCCAAGCAGGTGGGAATGCGGATCTGCTTTTCGTGGGGCCAGCCGAGCGGGGTTACGATTCCGAAGTGGCTGATGAAATCGAGCGTTTGGGATTGAAAACGCGTGCGCGTATTCTCCCTCCGGCTTTTGGGCCAGAGCGCGATGCTTTCTTGCGGCATGCTTTGGCAGTTGTGTACCCAAGTGTGGGAGAGCCTTTCGGACGCGTGCCTTTTGAAACGCTGGCAGCGGGAGGCTTGCCGATTGTGCCGCTCGAAAGCGGCTCGGCGGAATACCTGCAGCGCTTCTTGCCGGGGAGTGTTTACCCCGTCCGTGATGGCGCGGCTCTAGCGG
>JAIEOG010000140.1 GCA_019750655.1 bacterium | reverse complement strand
CAGCGGCAATGTCTCGCGCATCGCAAACTTCGGCATCCGGCGCCGCCGTTTCCGCTGGCTCTCGCCGGAAGTCAGAATACTGAGAAAGACGAGAATGTACCCCACATAGAGCAAGTAACCCGAGTGGTAGTGGACCGCGTTGAAAACCTTGTGCTCACCCGCGAAGAAAAGAAGGAGGATGCGCAACTGATTCAGAGCAAAGGCGCCCAAAAGCCCAAGACCAAATCTCTTTAACCCAGCATCCGGTCGATTCGCCTTTTCCCGCGTGAAATAGACCAGAGTAAAAAGAAACGAAAACATCAGCATTCCGTCGAAGCTTGAACAGGGCTTCCCGACGAGCATAGCGAAGGAAGAAGTGGAAACGCGAACGGAGTCACCGTGTTGAGCGTAGAGACTTGTGATATCGGGGAAAAGGCCATTGAGAAAAGCAACGCTCAACGGCAGAAAAGCGCTTCCCAAATAATGCCAAGCGACAGCGTCGAGCCGAAACAGGAAAAAGTGGACAACGGCGATAACAGCCACGGTGCAGGCCATGCGGGCCTTCGAGTTGCGCATTGAAACTATTGTAACCTATTTACCGCTAGGGAGAGGTCCCAAGATATAGAACCCCGGAGGTCTCGTCGAATCCGAGGATCTTTCCAGCAAGAACATCCATCCCCAGTTTTTGCAGTCCCCGATTAGGCGCTGAGGCGATGGCGGGCGGTGTGGCGGAAATACTTCCGACGGCGAGGGGAATCCCTGCAAAGAGTTCGGCGTCATAGCGGACATCGTTGTTCGTACGGCTTTCCCGGCCCACCGGTTTCAGTTTCAGGGCTTTCAGGTGCTCTGGGAGCAAGGAAGTCTTATCCGCCCCTGAGTCGACAAGGACGTCAGGAATTTTACGGCCGCCTGTGTCTATGGAAATCCAAGCCCCGTCGTTTCCATACCGGGCGGGGATGGGTTTCATGCCGAGCTTCTTCGCCGCGGCAGGGAGGGGTCGGTTAAGAAAGCACAAAGAACCCTCTTTGAAATCCACGAGCAGCGGTTTGGCGAATAACACGCCCGTCCCCAGAATGCCGTCCATCCCTTTTTCCACGGCGACGGCATCCACCCAGAAGTTCTGGTTCTGAATCGCTTGATTGCCGAGGATGACGAGCCCGCCGCCCGCCTTCTTCTCTTTTGCGTCTTCGAGCTTGCAGTGGATTTTGGCGCAGCCCTCAGGCGTGAGGGAAACGTCATTCCATCCGGTATCGACGAGCATTCGAAGTTTTACAGGCGCGGGCGTGTGGCCTGACGCCACTTCGACTTCAGCCCAGAACAACCCACCCGAGCGGGTGAGTGGAAACTTCGTGCAGGGAGATTCTGCCGGGAAGGCGCTAAGCCCTCCGGCAAACCGGAGAAAAACGAGAAAGAGCTTAAGCCCCAACCGTCACCACGATCTTGCCCTTTTGCTTGCCGCTTTCGAGGAGCTGGTGCGCCTTTGTGATGTCCGTGAAATCAAACCGCTCGGAGTGGACATAAGGGCGAATCTTGCCCTCTTCCACCAGCAGCGCGATCTCTTTCAAGATCTTACCGTGCCGTGCCCGGTCCTCGCCCGTGATCATCGGGACCAACATCAACACGGAGTCTAAGCTAATGCCTTTGACGTACATCGTGCTGAGATCATGCGTACCGCCCGTGGCGATGCACGCGATCGATCCGTTGTAACGGCAGGCTTTGAAAGAGTTCTGCAGATTGGGGCCGCCGACGGTTTCAAAGATGAAGTCGAACCCGCGGCCGTCCGTGTACTGCTTGGAGTACTCTTCGGGTGTGGTGGTCTTGTAATTGATCGTGAAGTCCGCACCGTGTTGTTTCGAGAGTGCGGCGTCTTCGTCGTTAGAAACCGTTGTGTGCACACGCGCACCGAGGGCTTTGCCTAGTTGTGCAGCTACGTGGCCCACTCCACCCATTCCACCGTGCACCAGCAGCGACGAGCCGGGCTTCACTTGGAGTTTTTCGACAAGTGCCTCCCACGATGTCAGCGCCACCAGTGGCAAGGCTGCCGCTTCTTCGAAACTCAGATTCTTAGGCATTACAGCCGCAAGGTCGGCATCGACCAGCATGTACTGGGCTAATGCGCCTCCTGGTGTGCCTGCAATCCCACCGGCGCAGCCATAGACTTTATCGCCCGGCGAAAAGCCTGAAACGCCCGGGCCGACTTTCTCAACGACACCTGCGAAATCGCCGTGAAGTATGGCCGGAAGGGGTTGCGAAAAAGGTAGCTGTCGGGCGCGCACTTTCGTGTCAATGGGGTTCACGCTAGTGGCTTTCACCGCCACTAGGATGTGCCCCGGCTGAAGTTCCGGAACCGGAACTTCCTCGAGTTTGAAATTTTCGGGGCCGCCGTTCTGGTGCAGTCGCATTGCTTTCATGGGCCTGTTCTTAACGCGCCGGCCTTTTCTTGACAAGGTAACGGGGGGCCTCTTAGGTGTGCCAGTGCCAACAGCGGATAACACCTCTCGCTATTCCATCCCCCGCGGGATCTTAGCGGCAACGCCCATTGTTCTCGCGTACTTACCCGTGGGTTTCGCGCTGGGAATCCTCGCTTCGCAGCTATCGTTCACCTTGCCTCAGGCGACTTTGTTTTTCGGCAGCTCCTTCTCGGGAAGTGGCCAGTCGATTGGGCTACAGATGCTGCAGATGGGGGAGCCCATACTTGCGATTTGGTCCGTCACCGTGATCATTAATCTTCGCTACTTCTTGATGTCCTCCGCACTTATTCCTTCGCTGCGCCATTGGCCGCTAAGCCGGCGCTACCTCTTTGCGCTGTTGGTTACCGACGAACTTTTCGCGCTGCACTCAACACAGTTTAAGAGAGCGGTGCCGCCGCCTTCTTATGTTTTTGCGGCGAGCTTAACGCCGCTCGTGGCGTGGACACTGGGTGGTGTGCTGGGCTTACTCGCCGGCGGAATGGTCGCAGATGTCCGGCCGTTGGGTTTTGATTTCGCGGTGCCAGCGATGTTCATGGCGCTGATCGTGCTGCAGATTGAAAACCGGCGCATGGTTTGCCTCGGCATTCTGGCGGCCGTCCTGAGCGTCGGCCTTGCGCTCACGCCCTTCAAAGCATGGGGCGTGATGCTGGCGAGTCTTTTCTGCGCAACCCTAGGAACAGTGTGGGAGCGATGGAAGACAAAGTAGCCTTAGCACTCTTAATGGGCCTTTCGAATGCGCTCACGCGGCTATTGCCGGTGCGCCTGCTGAGCGGCCGAGAGCTCTCCCCGCTCGTGAAAACGTGGCTGAAGTACGTTCCCGTCCCGGTGCTTTGCGCCATGCTTGCGGGTGACCTCTTGGTCAAAGACGGCCAGCTTCAACTCGCCGCCAGCAATCTTTACCTTTGGGCTGCGATCCCATCTTTTCTCGTCGCGTACAAAACACGCAGCCTCTTTGCCACCGTCGTGGTGGGCGTCGTAAGCTTAGCCGCCCTACGGGCCTTTTAAGGAGAGAGAGAATGAGCCAACGGTTGAAAGTACTATTAGTCGGTGCCAGCGGGACTTTAGGGCGGGCTATCCATAAGGAACTCGCCACTAGGCATGAAATCGTTACCGCAGGGCGAACCTCGGGAGATGTGAAGCTGGATATCACCGATTGCGGGAGCATCGAGAAAGCACTCGCTCAGGTTGGGCAAATCGATGCCGTCGTGAGCGCGGTGGGTGAAGTGACGTTCTTGCCGCTCTCGGAGATCCAGGCGCAATCTCTCGAAACCTCGCCTTATGCTCTGGGCCTGAAGAACAAACTCATGGGCCAAGTGAACTTAGCGCTCGCGGCGCAAACGCAGCTGCGCAATGGCGGATCCATCACGCTGACTTCGGGCATTCTTTCCGAACAGCCCATCCGCGCGGGAACTTCGGCTTCGATGGTGAATGGCGCGTTGGAAAGTTTTGTCCGCGCGGCAGCTATTGAGCTACCGCGCGGGTTGCGGATCAATGTCGTGAGCCCGAACGTCTTTCAAGAATCTATGGATGGCTATGCGCCGTTTTTCCGAGGCTTTGAAGCCATCCCTGTGAGCCGCGCCGCTTTGGCGTTTAGCCGCAGCGTCGAAGGCTTGCAGACGGGCCAAGTCTACAAAGTTTTCTGACAGCTCAAGGTGCGTAGACGCGCAAGAGAGTCAGGCTGTAAGCACCTTTAGGAGTACGCACGCTCTTGCCCAAGGGATCGAGCAGAATCTCCGACATAGAAACCGGGTTCGCCGCGCCCCGCATAAACACCATGAGGTTTAGGTAGTCATCGGCAGAGGCAATCTCCTTGGGTACAGACACACCAGCCAAAGACAGAGCTTCGATGAGCTCCAGGTAGCTATTTTCGCGAAGCTTGTTCTGCAAGGTGCGAGCTAACTGCGCCACAGCGGAATCATCCAAGTAAGTGACATCCGATTGATAAAACGCCAGCTCTGTACCTGCGCTATCCGTCACTTCAGCCGACTTCACCTTGAATGAATTGTAAGGTGCAGCAAAATCGAAATAGTCGACTTTGATTCCGTCTTTATCGCGGCTGATCACTGTGGTGCTAGCAAGGTTTCCGTTTTGCGATGTCTCATAGGTCTGCACAATGAAACGATCGTTTGAGATCTTCTTCACGGAGAGCGTCGCATTCGGATTGCGCATGCTCATATCCTTGGGTTCCCCCTTAGGACCATCTTGCAGAATGACAGTGGCTTGGCGGTAATTACCCACTACGCCTTCTAGATTGTGGAAAAGATTTGCAGTGCGATCCGCCGCGAAGACGGATGCCGTTAAAAGACTTCCTAATACGATTGCTTTGAGCATATTGCCCCTCCCATGTGAACTGAAACTAGGAAGGCGCAGAGGCCCCTACAATCGCGATCCCACGGCGCTCAGTCAAAGCGTTGGCAGAGCTGCCAAGGATCTTGCGTCTAGGAAGCAGCTTACTTCGCGGTTGCAGGCGGGAGGTATTTTGCGACGATGGCATTGAGGATAGCGCCCGCGAGTCCGGCTTCCTGGGCTTTTGCCATCACAAAAGCCGCTAGCTCGGCGTCGTCGGGATTCTTGCGGCAAAGCTCCAACATGCGCGCGACGTAAAGATACACATGCAGCTTCGCTCTCTTCACACGCATCCCTCGTACGATCTGGAGAATATCCGGGCTGCCGACGTAGTTTTCTAGGAAACTACTGCCCACTGCTCCGGTAACGGAGGGCATCAGCCCCTGCGCACTATCGTACGCCAACTCATCGGCGCGCTCTTGGCCGATGTGCCGCCTTAGCTCCCAAAGGAACCGCAATAGCACCTGCGCGCTCTGGCGGAGGTCTTCGTCAATCTGAGACACCGTGTTGTAGTTAAGGTGCGGAGGGATACTCGCCGCATCTTCCGCAGCACGTTCAGCACTGACTAAGGGATGGCCTTCAAACAAGGCGCCAGGCAATAGCTCAGGGGTCTCCGGCGCTAAGGCGCTCAATGCGAAGTATTCACCCAAAGCAGGCGCGATGAGATTGTACTCACCCAAAATACCGAGCTCGCGATTGGCTACTTGCTTGGCGAAAGCATACGCTGCGAAAGCCGGGTCAGTGGCATAGTGGCTCAAAGCCTCGGGCGACGCCGAAGCTAGGCCCATGGCTCGTGCAACGGGCTGATTCTCCCAGTGCGATCTTTCCTTGGCAGTGAGCGTACGTGGCGCAAGCACTAAACCAATCGGCTTAGGGGGGAGGCCGGAGAGCGTTTGCTCTCTCTCTAAAGGCGCCGAATACCCCACCAAGGGCTCTCGCGAAATCACAACGGGGAGCAGGCGATCGGCTTGCTCAATCCCCAACTTCAGAAAATGCCGCCGCATTTGCAGAATCGCTTCATAGGCCTGTTTCGCGCGGGCGATAAACTCGGCTCTTCCTTGCTCATTATTCCCGGGCAAAAGCCAGAGAGGCATGTAACCACGGTTGTCCGCGAGATAAAGCGGTCCGATTTGCGGCATGTCCTTCGAAACGTAGGGCGTGTCCAACGAAGGCATCTTCCCTTCGGCCATCCATTCGACATCGCGGAAAGCGTCGTCGAATGCGCGCTTCTGCGCTTGGGCATCTCGCCGCGTCCAATAGGCTTGGATCTGCCAAGGACGCCACCAATAAAGATTCACCGTCGTGACAAGGTAGTGAAAATCGCGGACCCGATCCCGAAGCGCCAAGCGGAAATCCCGCACTTGCGGCACATTGATAAAGCGGTGCACCCCATAAACTACAGCCGCAGCCGTAGCGTAAGCCAGTGGGGTGGAATAGGCCGCCACATGGTCCCACGCAGCCCACAGGGTGTTGTCCCAAACCCAGCGAAAACCCTTCGATAAACTGCCCAGAGTAAAACTAAAGCTGTAATAGGCCATCACCAAATTGCCGGTGATGATCGCTGGCCGTGCTAAGTCCTTCGCGGTGGACACTCCTTGATTGCGGACACGGGAGAGTAAGCCATTAGCCTCCGGCTGAAATGCCGTTGAAAGCGCGATATTGCGGATGCGACTCTTGGAAAGGTATTTGCGGAAGGCCGTTCCCATATCCAGCACGAGAAACTCATCGCCATTGCGTGCTGTGCGCGTGCCCACCACTCGGCCCGTCACCATTTTAGGAAGACTCATCATCGTGGTTTTACCGAAGAACGGTTCATAGGCGACTTCTACGACATCCGACTTTCGGAACGTGTGCACCGAGCCCTGAGCGTCTACCCAAACATACTCTTCCGAGCTTATGCCTCGGGCGGTCCAGGCGCGGACGACTTCCGCAACCTTCGCGTAGTAGCCCTGATTGGCGACTTCCAAAGCGCACATCGAGAAGGCGCTTTGAGCGGTTATCAAGGCGATAAAAACAAAAAGCTTACGCATCCGGAGTTTCCTCCCCCGCGTCCGCGATGGAGCGCGGGCAATCGGCTTTCAAAGACTCTCGGTAGAGCTGCACCGTCCGGCGACGCGCGAGACGTTTTCCAATCAGCTGGTCATACCATTGCGCAGCACGCGCATTTGCCCGCAGTGCCATGTACTCCACATGCCGGAACGGATAGTCCAAAATCGAATTGGTAGCCCAACGGACCGCATCGGCAACTTTTTGATTTGGGGACTTAAGCTTTTTCTTGTCCTTCTTAGTCTCCGAGTCATTGTGCATTTTGAGAGGGCGAGCTTCGGCGTCGTCCGGAGCGATTTCTTTGCTCGTCCGTGGTGTGAAAGGCGGCCGGTGTGCTGGTTTGAATGCCGGCTTAGACTCGGCGGGCTTTTCTTCCTCGGCCTCGTCCGTCTCTTCTTCCTTTTCTTCTTCTGCGTCCTTCTCCTCGTGGCCACGCAGCGACCGAATAGCGGACCAACGGCTACGTTTCTTAAAGCCCGCTTTGTCCATGAATTCGCGGACGAGGGGAGCTAGATCCTGGTGCGTTTTGCCGTCTCGAAGCTTGCCCATTTTCGCGAGCGTCTTAGCGACTCCGACTTCATCACCTCGAGTGAGGTTCCAGACAAGACGTACGGGATTAAATACTAGCCCCTCCGTCTGAACCGTCTGGCCCCAATCCAAAAGGACGACCTGAGAAGCGCCGGGGAGCTCCTGCGCATTGGCGGGTTGTAAGTCGGAATGCAGTTCCTTCAGGTGAAGAGTCATGTCGAGCATTGCCACTTGGAGCCCATGGAAACGCTCTGTCATGCCTTTCCACTCGGCGCTTTGCTGCTCAGTGAGCGCTTCTTCACCGCCGGCGCGATCGATCGCAGCTTTGGCTTTGGTGCGCGCCAGAAAGATACTCATCGGCGGGCCGAGGCCGCGTAGAAAAAACTGCAGGTACTGCGCTCCGAATTTAAAACCCAGCTCCTTGTGCGCTCGCTTATAGAAATCGCGAAATTGGACGACAGTGTCGGCATTCTCGCCCAGTGCCGCTTCTGCAGCCGCCACTTCCGCCTCAGGCTGCGACTCCGATTCCGATTCCTGTGGCTCTTTCTCTTCCTTGTCACTGTCGTAGATAGAAAAGTTCTGGCCCGCGAAGTTCATCCGGAACACACCCTCCTCGCCCTTGCGGTTTGGATCTTTAACGGGCGCAAAGGCATCGCGAAGGTTCTGGCCGAACTTGTGGATGCCTTCGATCTTCTCCATGGTGATGACACCAGCGCCGCAGAGATGCGTATAGACTTTGGGAATCTTGATCCCCGTCCGGAAACCCAGAGTGCGCCGCATGAATTCTTGGCGGCGAGCTTCGTCCTCATAGGCAAACTCGCCTCGGAAAGTTTCTCCCAGACTCGCCACGACGTCGGCAAAAAGATCAAACAGCAAGGAGTCTTCGCCGCCCAACCACTCCATCCGAGCCCACTCGAAAAAGAGGTTGTTTACGGATTGGTTCCAGTCGAGTTCCTTCGAGACATACCCCTTGAGGAGCTTAACGACGACGTCGCGGGTTTTGCCCGGGCCGATCCGGATTTTCGCGTTATGGATTTGCGCAGTCGAAGCATTTGCGAAGGGGCGGAGCTCTAGCTCCTCATAAAACATCTGCCATGGGCCGCCCAGATCGCGCTCGATCGTCGCAACGACTTCGGGTTCTGACATTCGGGTGGTGTTGTCGTTTTGGAAGCGTTCGAATTTCTCGTACGCGGCGGGGTTCACAGCGTAGAGCAATGTTCCCAGAGTCTGCGCGAGCTTGACGTAGTAGATGCCCAAGTCTTCCACGGCTTTGACGATTTCAGGGAGATGCTCGTCAAGCCCAGCATTCACGGAGCTAAGTCCACGCTGCAAGCCCGTGATGATTTTTCCATCGGCTTCGTCCATGCTTGCCGCAGCTTTTTCGCCAATAGATTTCAAAACGAAAGCCAAACGGATCAACGCACGGCCTTGGCGGTAGACGAAACTAGCGCTATCGGCAATCCCCGCAGCGCCGCCGATCTTTGTCGTCAGCGGATCCCCCTCGCTCATGACGCGGAAAAGATTTTCTTCTTCAAGCGCAACGACTTTGCGAATCAGGTGAAAGATGGCGGGGAGTCGGCCGCGGATCCAATTCGGATCGAGCGCTTTGCCATAACGATCCCAAAGGTCTCCGGCGCCTTTGATTTCTTTTTGGACCATGTCCGAACCATCGCCGAACTCGGATTGCGCGCCTTGGATCAGTTCTCCGATTCGATCGCAGTGGCCGTCGCAGGTGGCGCGGAGTTCGTTGAAAAAGTCATCGAGGGCGCGTTTCTTTTCTTCGGGGAAACGATCGCGGTCGCGCAAGATGACCGAGGCTCTTTGCCAGGCGACTCGGATGGGCGTGAGCACGCGCTGGACCAGCGCTTGTTCGTCATCGGCCCGGATTTCGGCCGATCCGAACCCTGCCAGAAGCAGGGCAAATGCTATGAAAACAGAACGGAAAATGGGCGCCTCATTCGCAAAAAGATGCGGTGGAATACCATAAATAGAGAGGGGAAAGCGGGTCTTTTTTTCGAGGGGCATAGCGAACTGTTCCATTCGAGCTAAACCCTGGTAAATTATGCAGAGTGAAGCCAATCGATCTCGATTTGCCACCTCCCCCAGCGGGCGGACTTATCCTCACCTCGCGGCGGGCTAGCCTGGCTTCGCGACTGTTTGAAATCAGCGTCGATTTAGAAGCGGTCATGGAACGCAAGAAAGTCGCCTTCCGCACCGAGCTGAAAACCTACCTCTCGGAACTCGAAGACAAGAAGCGGCGCTTAGCCTTCTCAGCCCGCGTGGTGGCTTCGCAAGTCGAAGAAGACGAACCGACAGGCGGCGTGCGCTCTGCTGTCATGGGTGTTTTTGGGTACGAACGCCGCGTTACCCGCACACGCCAGGTCACCTCCAAACAAGTCCGCATGGCGGATCTTTCGCGGCAAATCGACCTTTTTGTAAACGAGGCCGTAGAAGCTTTTGAGAAAATGCTCACCAAGCTAGGGGATGTCGAAGCCACGATCCAAGAATCCACCAAGCTCGCAAGCGACCGGCTTTATGATGACGAATACGTGATTCTCAAAGTCGCGATCCGGCGTTCGTTTTCCAAGATCGATATCCGGCCGTTCCGCATTCGCTTCGAAGGGTTGGGCGAAGAGATCGTGGAAGCCGCCGATCAGATCCAGCCCGCCATCCAAAGAGCCAAGATGGCGGCGGAAACGGCATTCCAAAATCTTTGTTCCAAAGCCCACTCCACGCGCCGCCGTTTTGAACGGGAGATGGATCGTGTGCTCCAAGGGTTGAGCGATGAACTCGTACGTGCCTGCCTGGAGCGAAAGAAAATGGAAGAAATGTTGCAGATGGCGCTCTTGCGAGAACACAGCGCGCAGTCGGAGCACCTGCTTACTTTGCCGCGCGATCTGAGCATGCTCCCTCGGCTTCCTTTGCCGCGCCGGCCTTAGATCTTCCTGCTGAGCTCGGCTTATTTTTTCCGCCGTGTTTGCTAGCCAAGCAGCCCCTTCTCCCCTATACAGATCAGACTGTGCAAAATCTGATGCGAACTCTTTGCCTGGCTCTCAGCCTGTTATGGGCTCATTCTTCCTACGCACTAATAGACTCGTGCATTGGTTACGTCTTAGGCCGCCAGAGCCTTGCTTCCCAGATGTCGCGCGAAGACCTAATCGCCGCCCTCAGGCCCGACAAGCCGACCTTGGTAGTGGTCGACGGCCTTTCGTCCGGCGCAGATTACGCCAGAAAAATGCGGGAACTTTTCCCCGGCGCCAATGTCGTCCACATCCAAAGCAGCCATAAGCTTCCGCAATCGTTCCTGCGGGGTTTTGGTTTCACGCCTGCGGATTACGATGCGCTGTTCGTGCATGATGGCACGCAGAAAAGCTTGGATCGTTTTGCGCACCTCTTCGAACCGTTCAAGAAAAACGGCTTGGGGATTGTCGTGGGGTCGGAAACGGGCGTGATTGCCTACGATCATATCGCGGACGCCCTGGGCCTAGAGAATAATGATCCCATTCATTCGCTGCTGCGCAGAGATAAAGAACTCATGGCTGCCGGAGTCGCCCCCTTCATGCGGACGATCCCCGGAAAAGGTTTCACCAATGCTGATGCTGCCTTGAAATGGATTGCCGAACAGCACGAAGCCTCCCCTTTGTTCGCCCAAGAATTTCTCGACTTCCCGCTCTTTGTGAAACCCTCCAGTTCTGCCGGAAGTTTCGGGGGCCACATCGTTCGGAGTGTCGCGGAGCTCAAAGCCGCCTTTCTCCAGCATATTGGCAAAAAAGACCCTTTGGGCAACCGAGTGGAGCGCCTCTTAGTGCAACCGAATATGCGCCGGATGGGTGTTGAGGAATACGCCATCGACGTCATGGTCGATGCGGAAGCGGGCGTCGTGCTCACGGATATTTTCCACTACGGCAAACGCGAAGTCGCCAACGGCAGCGTGGTCTATGAAACCACCCGTCTGAAACGCTTTGACCCCCAAAACGCTTTGCACCAGAAGTTCAACGATGCGGTGAAGGCCGCTGTGAAGGGCCTGAAAATCGCCGAAGGCCCCGTACACCTTGAATTCTTCGCGGTGGGAGACGCCGTCGAACTCTATTTCATCGAAGGTGGCGCACGGCCCGCGGGTGGTGGATTGCCGCAGCTAGCCCGCGCTTGCGGTGCGAACGATCAGATTCTGCTCCGCTTGCTATCGCTTTTCGATAGGCCTCGGTTCCTGGAGCTTGCTGCCCAGGGCCCCGTCCTCAAAGAAGAGGGCATGCAGGTTATGCTCGGGTCCGAGCAAAACGGCATCATCACTTACCTCATGAGCGATGAAGAACTACGCCGGCGCGTTCCGGGCCTCATTCGAATCGATTGGCACTCACGCGTTGGGGATCGCATGGGTGCTGCGCGCGACATGTTCAGTTCTCCCGGATTGATCTTCATCAAAGGAACGCCCGAAGAGATCGATGCCGGCTACGCCGTGATCCGCGAACTCGAAGCCGCAGGAAAACTCTACACCACCCGGCCTGTGGAGTGGACGGATAGGCTGCGCTCGAGTCTCCGGTGGGCAACCAGCTTGTTCCGCCGTTAGCTTGGATGTACAAGGCTGAGCACGCATTAAATCTGGCTGTTTGCTGGCTATTGGACAGCGTCTTCAATATAACGAGCAGACTGTGCCACGTTTTTTAAAAACGATCTGCCTAGCTTTATGCATTTTATCGGCTCGTCCCTCGCACGCGCTGATAGACGCCTGCATTCACTCCGTTTTGTGGGAGAGCCAGGTCGTCTCGGTTGGCCAAGAGGAACTGCTCGCAAAACTGACCCAAGGGCAGGTTACGCTAGTAGTCGTCGATGGGATTTCCTCGGGCGCAGACTATGCAAAGCGCCTCGGAGAACTTTTTCCCGGTGCGAATGTCATCCACATCCAAAGCAGCGACAAAGTTTCGCAGGAGTTCCTGGAAGGCTTTGGCTTTAATGCTGCCGATTACCAAGCGCTCTTAGTCTACGATGGCACTCACGCGGGGTTAGAGCGGATAAAGTACCTACTGGAGCCCTTGAGAGAAGCTGGTCTCGGAGCCGTCGCTGGTACCGAAACGGGCGTCATTGCCTACGATCGAATTGCAGAAGCCCTGGGCCTTGAGAATAATGGTTCGGAATTCTCTTTGTTCCGACGCGACAAAGAAAAAGAAGCCCAGGCCGTCGCACCCTTTATGCATGTAATTCCCGGCAAGAGCTTCTCCAAAGCTCGGGAAGCGCTTGCGTGGGTTGCTGAGCAGGGGTGGGCCTTTCCCGTGTTTGTGAAGCCCACGGGGTCTGCGGGAAGTTTCGGGGGGCACATTGTCCGCTCCGTGGCTGAACTGCAAACCGCCTTCCGCGCTCACATCGGCAAAAGAGACCCAATGGGAATGACAGTAGAACGGTTGCTCGTCCAACCGTTTCTGCTCAAGCCCGGTGTTGACGAATATGCCGTGAATGTCGTTGTCGACAAAGAGCCCGGCGTGGTCGTCACGGACTTATTGAAGTACCGCAAACGCATATCTGGGGATGCGATTGTCTATGAAGCATCGCACGTACAGCGCTTCAACCGACAGAACGCTCTCCACGCTCGGCTCGAAGCAGCCGCCAAAGATGTCGCCAAGGGCCTGAAAACAGTCGAAGGTCCTCTCCACATCGAGTTTTTTGTTATCGACGGAGAAATCTATTTCATTGAAGCAGGGGCACGCCCCGCGGGTGGTGGAATTCCGCAGTTTGCGCGTCTTTGCGGCGCTAACGACCAAATCACCATGCGCTTGTTAGCGATGTTTGACCGTCCACGCTTTTTAGCCCTCGCAGCCCAAGGGCCCGTTTTGGAGTCTGAAGGGCTCATGATCGACTTGCTAAGCCCCGCACGGGACAGCGTGCTTACCTGGCTTGCAACGGAAGAGGAACTCCGACAACAGATCCCAGGGTTTGTCAGCATCGACTGGCACAAGGCGGTCGGCCACGCTTTAGGTTCCGCTACGGACTTGTTTAGCTCCCCAGGCATCTTGAACGTGAAAGGCACACCCGAGGAAATTGAAACGGCCTACCGGATTGTTCGAGAACTGGAAGCTAGTGGAAAACTCTACCAAACACGCAAGCTGAAATGGACTGATCGGCTGCGCTTCAGGATAGAAACGCTGGTAAACCAGTTTTTGCCCCGCTAACGTTAGGCATGTCTTCTCGCACCCGCACGGCTCTCACCTGGTTTTTAGCGCTATTGGGCGCTCTTGCTTTAACAGCTAGTGCGATTGTCCACACCCGCGCCGGCGCACAGGACTTTTCGGCTTATTACAGCGCGGTAGGACGGTTTTTGAGTGGGCAGGCGTTCTATGTCGATGAACGCATCTACGCTTATAAGTACGCGCCGATTACGATTCTCTATTTTCTGCCGTTCCACTTTTTCGATCTGGGCACTGCGCGAGCGCTTTTCACGCTCTTGCAGCTCGCGGCTGTACTGGCGTGCCCTTTCCTTTTAAGCCGCGTCTTGCGGGCGCCCACTCTGGGTTGGGGATTGTTCCTGGGGTTTCTCGCGAGCTTGCGTTTTGTCGATGGAGAATTCCGCGCGGGCAATTGTGGAATCTGGGTAGTGTTTGGTTGCTTGGTCGCGGCGCTCTGCTTGCGCAATGCGCGCTCGCGCTTTTGGGGGCCGCTAGTGCAGGGGCTTTCCGTCGTCGTTAAAGTACATGCCTTGGTGAGCTTTGTGAGCTTCCGGTGGGAGAAAGACCGCAGGACGTTTCTTGCGCTCGGCGCAACCGCTCTGGTTTTACTCTTCATTCCCAACCCGTTGCTCTGGCCAGCGTGGTGGACACAGTTACAAGAAACGGGGAAGTACGCTGTCTTCCGTGATTCCGATCTGAATCTCCAGGGTTTTTATGCGTGGGGGTCGCGGTTTCTACGTTGGGACCCGACTTCGCACCGCAGCCTTTTACTCGCCCTGCCCTTTGGGCTTTGGGCGTTTGCGAAGCTGCCGCGGTTCACGCTCGACGAAGCAGGCAAACACACGGGCGTTTTCTTTCTTACGATTTCCTGCTGGTTGCTTTGGGCGAGTCTGAGTTCTCCGTTGCCCTGGCAGCATACCTATTCCGGAATGTGGGTTTTCTTTCCGCTGTCGTGGCACTACGCCACTCGTCGGGAACGCGGGCTCCTGGCCGTTATCGCGTTGGTGATTGCGCTGACACCCGTGGATATTATCGGCCGCCCACTCGCGACCCCTTTTGAATCCCACCAGGGGATTTTCGCCTGCTTGCTGGCCTTCTGGATCCTGCTTGTCCAGCAGGCTTCTCGAATAGCACAAAGGAGCACTCAATGAAGATCCGGTTTTATGGATACGACAAGTGCGATACCTGCCGAAAAGCGAGCAAGTTTCTCAAAGGCAAATCTATTGCCTTCGACTCGCTGGACATCACCACCCAAGCCCCCTCCTCTGCGGAATTGCAGGGCGCGGCGAAGAAGTACGGCGTGCGGAAGCTTTTCAATACGTCGGGACAGGTTTACCGGGAGATGAAGCTCGGAGAGAAGCTTCCCGAAATGCCGGAAGCGCAAGCACTTAAACTCTTGGCTTCGAATGGTCGGCTAGTGAAACGCCCGTTTGTCGTTCTCAAAGGAGATTACCTCGTAGGCTTCCAACAAAAAGAGTGGGAACTTAGTTTGCGGGATCAAGACTAAGCAACGGACGCAAATCGTACTCGCGCGGCGCCCGCCAGCTGCAATTGGTAGTGCAAATCGCTTGGCCGGGATCGGGATCTAAAGTCAGAACGCTGCCCTCTAACTCGTATTGAGAGAAGCCCGTAACGTCGTCGTCGGCGATCTGAATAGCTTCCACTCCAAAGGGGTAATATTCAAAACCCGCCTTGGGGTCGGCAACATTGTGGTACCCGCGTTTGGCTCGGACCACCCAGGTTTCCGAGTTGTCTTCGGGAATCTCGGGCTCGACCTGCAGATTTCCCATGCTGTCTTTATCCACGTTGGTGCGATCCAAGAGGCCGCGGACCTCATCGGGGTAGAGCCAGTTTTTGTTGGTGAGTCCCTCGGTGACGGCGACCATTAGGTACTCCAATGTGTAGGGCCCTGGCCGATCGACTTCCAAAATCTCTGGATCAATACCGATGGCATCCAGCTTTTTGCCTAAACTACGGATGGAGGCCTTGGTGACATACTTGAGCCGAGTGGGAACTAAGAGACCGGTAATAAGCGTTTTATTCCGATCCCAAATCCCGCAGCTGCGTTGCAGCCCACCCCCGCACGGAAGATAAGAAAGCACGAGTGCGCCGTCTTCCGTTCCGATGACTTCAGGGCATTCTATTTCATCTACAGAGAGATCCGTGTAGCCCGTGACGCGGTGTCGGACCGAAGCAGGCACTTTGCCCGCTGAGGGTAGGAGATTTCCTGGGTGGAAGAAATTCACCTCACGCAGCCTGCGCGGCCGCCTTAAGGGAATACGGGTCACTCGCCCTTCGTAAATTTTTAGACGGTATTTATCCCCCAGAAAAACTCGGTCGGGAGTTTCCTCGTCGCCAAACTGCACTTCCAGCATGTTATAGCGGTAGACGGCCACTACGCCTGTCGGTTTCCACAACGCGCTAAGCAGATCGGGGATACAACCCGCTTGGGCGTTCGATGCCCCAAGGCTTAAAATGAGGGAAAATACCCAGGCGAAACGCATGGGCCCTGCTACCACAGTGGGCGGTTGCGGTGCCACCCTGGAATAGATGAGTCCGTATGGATAAAGAAGCAATACGTAGCCTTTTCTTACAGCAGATTGAAGCTGACCTGGCACTGCTCACTCAGTCGGCGAATGCCGCGCGGGAGGCCGCGATTCACACCGAGAGTAAAGCCGAAGACCAGTACGACACACGTGGATTGGAAGCGTCCTACCTCGCAGGTGCGCAGTCGGTCCGTGCCTCTGAAACTCACGCTCTCATCGCGCAGTACCGGCATCTGGATTTCAAAGCCTTCGGGCCCGAGACACCGATTAGCGCGACGGCTTTGATCGAACTCCAAGGCGATGGAAAGACACTCTACTGCTTGCTCATGCCCAAAGGGGGCGGCCGATCGGTCAGCTACGAAGGCAAAACGATCCAGGTAACCACGCCACAGTCCCCGCTCGGGGAGGTCCTGATGGGCCGTAAGGTCGGCGATGAAATCGAAGTCCGCACCCAAACCGTGAAGGACTACGAGATCACCGCAGTCTGGTAGCTACGCCACGGTGCGTTATCTGCTGTTAATAAGATCCTCTATGGCGCGTTGACGGCGATCGGTCGCTCTTAGTTTTCTCGAGGCATGAAACAAATAGCTCTTGGGTTGCTACTGGCCTGCTCTTCAGTCCTTGCGATTCCAACGAACGATATTCCCAGGGAAGACCATATTAAGGTGACCGAAAAATGGGACGCTGCCCAAGCGATGCCCGGCATCCTGAAGATCACTGAAAAGCAGTTTATCCGCGGGCTATGTACCTCGGAAGTGCATACCCTGCGCGACGACAAGCTGGCCTACAAGCAGTGGGGATCCCTTCTCGAACTCAAGCCCATCGGCGATCCGATCCTGACCGATCGAATCACGGCGAGTTTCGCGACCGTCGAGTTCAAAGAGGTCACCTACATTAGCAAAGAAAAAGCGAACCTAGTCGACGTAGGCCCAGTGAAAGACATCAATGGCCAGGCCATCTACAACCACCGCTCGGGGGATTATCAGACCTACTTAGAGCTCAGAGACGGCGCGAAAGCAGGGGTCCAGTATTTTCTCCGGTACTATAAAAAGAGCTCTCAACAAACGTCCGATCTGTTTTGCTACTACTGGGAGGCGTTGAAATGAAAGCCCTTTTGCTTTTGCTCTTGGTCCCGACGCTCTGCCTTGCCGAGGACGATACGGTGAAAGACGATTTTGATCGAGTCGTCGCCGAATACCAGAAGACAGAACCAAGCCCCGATTTGCTCACCACGAAATTCAATTTTAGCTATGACATGCGCTGCGCTCAGCGTTCCATCTCTGGTTCTGGGAGTGTTTCTTACGCAGTGACGGACGCCTACGGCAATTTCAATGAGAAGCAAGATCCGGTGCGCGGCCCCTACGTCTATGCTTTCGTGAATGACCGTGAATTAAGGAACATCCTCGCCCACCCAAGCCTTCGGGCGAATGAGGACAAAGACGTTACTGCTACGAGCCTTCCCGACGCGGAAGAGGAATATTCCTTTACCTTACGCCGGGGCGCAAAAGACTCGAAAGTCGATCTCTTCTTCCACTACCGTTACAAGTACCGAAACCGCGTGAACGAGACCTATTGCTATAGCGCCAAGTAAAACCGGAAATTTTTTCACTCCGCCTTCGGCTCCTTAGTCCCGTTTCGTCCCCACTCTCTCGCGTTTTCCGAGCCTACACACATTGGCACTCCCTTTGCTCTACAGCTCTAGCAAGGGGAGGGTTTCATACCAATGAACATCAAAACAAAATGGATAACCGGGTTTGCAGTCTTGGGGCTCGCATTCCTTTCGCATAGCGCCGTCGCAGACGATGACCTGGGAAGCGCTTACGACGACTTGCAGGAAATGCAGTCGAAAATGAGCACTAGTCAGGATGTCGAAATTCAAAAACTCGCGCCGCTCATGGAGCGCGCATTGAACACGATTGATGGTGTTGCAGGACAACTGGGCGATGACTTTTCAGCACGCCCCGGAGAAGGCCACGGTGGTGGCGGCCATGGCGGCGGAGGCTTCGGTGGTGGCGGTGGGCATGGAGGCCCTGGCCGTCCCGGACCCGGCCCGCGCCCCGGTCCTGGCCCACGTCCCGGACCACACCCTGGCCCCGGCCCACGTCCTGGCCCTGGTCCGCGCCCCGGTCCACAACCTAGCTGCAACTACTATTGCTACGCCGCAGATCGTGGTTACGAAGAACACCGCGGCCAGCACTATGGAGAAGGCCCCGACCTTCGCTGGGCAGAACGCCGCGCGATGGAAGAGTGCTTGCGCTACCACGGTGCATGCCGCATCTCGCAATGCGGTAAGCGCTAAACTAGGCTAAAACTCATGGATCAGGACCCCCGGCCCTGAAAAGGGACCGGGGGTTTTTCTTTCGGGGGGACGATGAAAACTTTTCTATGGATCGCGATTGCGGCCCAAACCGCTTTTGCTACAGCACCTAAGGACTACTCATTCCGGGAACTCGCAGGCTTGTTCAACTCTTCCACCGGGCTCCAGGCCAGCCAGCTTCCGGAGAGTGGGATCATGCAGGGTTGGTACCGCACACCAGAACTCTTGGACGCTGAGGCGTTCCGTTACGGATTTGTGAAAGCCAAGGACGCCGCCGGAAAAGAAACGATCCGCTTGGCCGTGATTGGCGACACGACGCTAACAGATGAAGAAGCGCTCGCGCACCTGAAGGGCTGTGGCGATCGAATTCCTGACGCGCAGAGTTTCCTCGATTATTCGACCCGGCCTCGCAGTTACGGCCTACGCCAATGGTCGATGTTCAGTAACCTCCGCCGGTCGACGGATAGCGGCTACTCCTTCGACACGCTCATGTACATCTTGCTACGCTCACGGGCCGGAGCGGCAGGAGAACTTCCAACGGTCATTGGACGCGTGGACATTTCCGATCCTGGGTTTATGTTCAATGGTCAGTACTATGGCAGCGCAAGCACCGCGGGCGTGACCTACTGGATCACGGAATCGATCAAAGCCGTGACGCCTGCGAATGTAGATTCGGATTGCCGCAAGCTCACGCCGAAGCACCAGTGGTACCGAGTGCAGCCTTTGCCGCCAGTGAAAAAATTCCCACGGATGTAAAGTGGCTTTAGAAATATTCCAAGTCGATGCTTTCAGTGACCGGCCGTTTCGGGGCAACCCGGCGGCCGTTTGCGTTTTGGAGAAGTACCCGGCCGACGCGTGGATGCAAGATGTCGCAGCCGAGATGGCGCTTTCGGAAACGGCGTTCTTAGTCCGCAAAGGCTTCGCAGAATACCATCTGCGTTGGTTTACGCCGACGACAGAAGTGAACCTCTGTGGCCATGCGACCTTGGCTTCGGCGCACATGCTTTACGAAGCGGGGCATGAGCCGAAGGACAAGCGCCTGACCTTCCACACACGCAGCGGCCCGCTCTATGTGCGTAAAGACGGCGCTTGGTTGGAGATGGATTTCCCCGCCGTCGCTCCCGAGCCAAAGCAAATCCCCGACGAAGTCTGCGAAGCTTTAGGCATCCGCGCGGTTTACTGCGGCACGGGCCGCAGCTTGGACGATGACTTGTTCGAAGTCGCTTCTGCTGCTGAAGTGGAAAAGATGCAGCCGGATTTCACCGCGCTCGCGCGCACGCCATCCGCGAGAGGTTATATTGTGACTGCGCGAGGGAAAGCGCCTTACGATTTTATCTCACGCTATTTCGCACCAGCGCAGGGCATTCCGGAAGATCCCGTGACGGGATCTATCCACTGCGCACTCGCCCCTTACTGGGCAGCAAAGCTAGGAAAGACGGAGTTCCTCGCTTACCAGGCGTCGCGGCGTGGCGGAGAATTGCGTTTGAAGCTTACGGGAGACCGGGTGTTAATTGGCGGCAAGGCCGTCACTACCGTGCTCGGGAGCCTGCTGGCCTAGCGTGCCTTCCGCTTGCGGCTTCTGGGGTTTGATCCACCAGTTTTCCGGTTTGCCTAATTCAGCAGTGATAGCTTCGTCCAGCACCTCCGGAGATTTTCCTAGAGTAGCCTCGATAATTTTTTTCGCAGTGTCCTCTAGATTCCCGTGCCCAAGGCTATTCACCAAAAGAAGCGCGGATGTTTCACTTTGGATTTTCCCGCGGCGTCGGAGTGCGGCCACGACGTCGAGATAGTAGAGTTCTATCTGTTTCATTTCCTCAAGCAGAGGCTTAGCTGCTGCTTTGTCGATACCAACGCTATAGCCGTACCTTCTGCGGATTTTTCCCATGCGATCTAGTTTTAGAGCCTTGCGGATCTTCCAAAGGTTCTCGTCGATAGGGAGAGGGGATGTCTTGCCGGCTAAGGTAAACTTAAAGGTACGGCTCGCAGGGTGCGTGGCAACCACTTCAAACACCGTGTTCCCATCTTTTACCATTGAGTAGACCTTTCGCTCGGTGAAGGGACTTGTAAGGTGGACAAACCTTTTGACGTCTCTATGCTCCAACCCATTGCGGGTATTGGCCCAGCTCACAGAGCCGATAACGATGGACGCGTCTTTAGGATTTCCGTTGGGGCCTGCCACGAGACTCAAGGTGCCTTCTGATTGATCGAGAAACTCCAGAACTTTCTTGGCTTCTTCGGGTGTTTGGATGGGGAATTCGAACTGGCGATTTTCCACCCAGCGCACACGCGTCGCGCGGTATTCCTCGGTAGCCACCACCCGCTTGCCCATTTCGGGAAGGATCACTTTCAGGCCGGCGCCATCCAGCTCGATGAATAGAGGCTTTACCGGTATCCAGCCCCCCTCATAAACGCCGCTCATTATCTCGACGTTCACATCGACAAAGAACTCCGGCAAATCGGCATAAGCGGACTGGGCAATTAGAAGGAAGCCTAAAAAGCGCACCATGGTTACCTCTAGGCGGGGGCTATTACCATGGTTGCCAAACTGCGTGGGGAAGTATTTACGCTAGCGCGCGCTGCCCCGCCTCGCGGCGGACGATAGGGTTGCGGACCGTGCCCGCCAAGCGCAGGGCACGCAGGTGGGGCTCGGATAGATCGGCCTGGGTTTCGATATCTCCCCCTCGATTAACGGCGCGCAGACGCCCGGCCTGGAAGAGCAGTTTCACGGAGGGGCTGGAGGCGATCTTGGCGTCGCGAGTGACGATGCCAATGAGGTTCAAGGGATCGGCTGCCGAGATCACCGTAAAGCTGCTGCCGCGTTTGTGCTCCGCCCGTTCGGCGCGGATTTTCATCAAAGCTTCGTGTGTTTCAGCCAGACCAAACTGCTCTCCTGCGACGCCGGCAATGAAACGGCCTCCACGGATTTCCCCGCGTGCTTCCCAGCGACGGAAGACGCGGACCAATTCTCCCCACGAAGGTGCTAGGGTCTCGCGCTCCAACACATTGCGGAAAACGATCCCGTAGCGCAGTAGAAGCTGCGATGCCCAATGTTCCACCCAGGCCTCGCGCGCTTCCGGCGTAACGGTTCCACGCTTTAGACACGTCCACCGGCCGCCCGCATCTAGCGGCACGCTCGAACGGCCCGGCCGTCGAGAAAGGCCAAGCACGCGGCGGGGTTTTTCCCGCTTTGGAGTGGCGAGAAAGCTGCGGAAAGCGCCAAATTGATCGCAAGTAATCCAACCTTCGGCGGCGAGTTCTCCTAAAGCGCCTCGTACCTGCGAAGATAGAAGCCCTGTCCGCGATTCCAGATCGTCCGCAAACTGCGCGCCGCCAGATTGCAAGGCACCCAAAACGTCGGCTGCTTCACTCGATGCACGTTCAGTGAGCGCGGCGTCGCCCTCTTGGCTCGTGCAGATCCAGCTCCAATCGCGGCGCAGACCAAACGAAAGCGGTACCACCGTCGTGAGTTTCTGGCCTCGTGTTGCCGAAACGGTTCTCTTTGGAGAAACGCGTCCGAAGACTGCCGTGCCACCACTCGTCAGCTGGTCGAGGAGATCT